>NZ_CP072348.1:307500-607500 GCF_018127925.1 Prevotella melaninogenica
TCGTCTGGGTTGAAAGCTATACGGATGTCACCATGTTCAATCTCGTCATGGTCGCGGAGGAAGCACATAGCCTGTACAATCTCTGCAATACCTGCTTTATCATCGGCACCCAATAGGGTTGTACCGTCTGTTACGATGAGATCTTCTCCCTTATGCTCTAAAAGCTCAGGGAACATGCGTGGAGAGCTGACCATGTTAGGGTTAAGTTGTATGTCACCACCGTCATAGTTCTCTACAACACGTGCTTTGATATTAGCGCCACTGGCATCAAGTGCTGTGTCGTAGTGGGAAATGAAACCGATGGTTGGAATCTTCTTCTTTGTATTGGCTGGGAGAGTGGCATAGATATAGCCCATCTCGTCCATTTCTACATCTTTCAATCCTTCACGCTCAAGTTCCTCCTTGAGATATTTCGCAAAGATGAGTTGCTTCGGTGTACTTGGCACTGTCTCTGAATCTTCAGCCGACTGTGTGTCAAACTTGGTGTAGTTGATAAATCTTTCTACTATTTCCATGATGTTACGGATATTTAGTTGTATATCTTTTTGCTGTGTCAGTGCTGCTAATTGCAGTCTGTCATCTGCAAAGATACTATTTAATTTTGAGAATGCCTAATGATAGAACATCTGCTGCTTCTTTTTAGGATTTCTTATTATGCTGAATAGGATATTACTATACATTCCATGAGTTTAGTTTTAATTCCTTTTGCTGTCATTTTAACATTTGGTGTGAACTTGTTGTAAACTAATTAGTTATACCTTTATCACGACTGACAGAAGTGACAGCAACTCTTGTTTATATAGTTTTATATCCTAAACCTCACACGCTATTGAATTTCTTAAGCAAGAACAGATGATTCTTTTTTCTTTCCAAAGAATTTATTGACTGCAAGGGCTATAGCTCCATCGCCTGTTACGTTGCAAGCTGTACCGAAACTGTCCATTGCTATGTACAAGGCAATCATTAATGCCTGTGCCTCTTCGTTAAAGCCTAATATACTTGACAAAGGTGCTAAGGCTGCCATAATTGCTCCACCAGGTACACCAGGAGCTGCTACCATAATAATAGCAAGCATGAGGATAAAGTAAATGAATAGTCCTGGGTCGTGTGGTAGGTCTGTTAACATGCAGATTGTCAAAGCACAAGCTGTGATCTTCATTGCACTACCACTGAGGTGAATTGTTGCACAAAGTGGTACGACAAATCCTGCTACCTCTTCGCTGACGCCATTCTTCACTGTTTGCTTCAGTGTTACAGGAATTGTTGCTGCAGACGAACTTGTACCTAACGCAGTCAGGTAAGCTGGCAACATGTTCCACAGTAGTCTGAAAGGATTATGCTTAATGATAGCACCTGCAATGCAGAACTCATAGATAAGGATGAGAACATGAAGGACGAGGATAACAATGATAATCTGTGAGAATACCAAGAGCACCTGTCGCGCCTGTCCGTTATGGGTCATGCTGAGGAAGACTCCAAAGATATAAAGGGGTAGGAGAGGGATAATAGCCTTCTCTATCACTTTCTCAATAATGGTCTTAAACTCATTAAAGAGGCTCTCCATAGTACGAAGGCCACCGTATGCAATACCCAATCCAGCTATGAATGAGAATACCAAACTACTCATCACATCAACCATGGCAGGAATATTGATAGTAAAGTAAGGGGTAAGTTCTGTTGCCTTGTCGATATGTGGCATTGCTCCTCCTGTGGAAGCAATCATAGAAGGGAATAACCATGTTCCTGTTCCGTAGGACAAGCCACCTGCTACGATGGTGTCTACATAGGCTATCGCTACTGTAGCAAGCAATAACTTACCCGCTTCTTTTCCAATTCCAGCAATAGCAGGCGTTACCAATCCAATGATAATCAGTGGTATCATAAAGCCAAGGAACTGACTGAAGATACTATTGAATGTCAGAAATGCCCTTACTGCTGGGTCTGGGAGATAATAGCCAAGGAATAGGCCAAGTAGTATGGCAATGATAACACGTGGTAGTAGTCCAATTTTGATTTTCTTTTGCATACTCTATTCTTTTAAGATGAATTATTCGATTTCTGAGCTAACGCGGTTGAACAAAAAAAGGATGAACAGTAAACAACCATACATCCTTTGTTACAATCTATGACTCCATCGGGAGTTCTGTTTCTTCTTTTTTGTGACTCCTTTGGGATTCAAACCCAAGATCTTCAGAACATTTTTCTGACCTCATTCGGCTAAATGTCATCAAAGAACCGTCACTTTTCGTGACTCCTTTGGTATTCAAACCCAAGCCCTTCAGAACATTTTTCTGACCTCATTCGGCTAAATGTCATCAAAGAACCGTCACTTTTCGTGACTCCTTTGGTATTCAAACCCAAGCCCTTCAGAACATTTTTCTGACCTCATTTGGCTAAATGTCATCAGATAATCGTCACTTTTTAGTGACTTTATTAGAGAGGTTTGCCACTTTTTCGTGACTCCGTTGGGATTCAAACCCAAGACCTTCAGAACCGGAATCTGACGCTCTATTCAGCTAAGCTACGGAGCCTAATGATTGTGCAAAGATACAGTAAAGTTTGCATAATTCCAAATGAACAGTAAACATTCTTGTTAAAGTTTATGATATAGAAGTGATGTTCTCAGAGCTTAGTAATATTCTTTATAACGAGTGGGAATATCAGATGTAAGCTATCATAAAGTTGTAATTTGTAGAGAAAATATGTTATTTTGTAAGATTAAAGTGGTGTTTGTTTCTCAGTTTGATAATAAATATATACCTTTGTGTGTAATTGCAACTGATAAACTATAAAAAGAAAGGAACAATAATGAGCCAACTGATAAAGCCAGAAGGATATAAAGCAGTACTTGGCAAGCGCCAGACCGAGCAGGGAATCAAACTGATAAAGGAGTTCTTCCAGCAGAATTTAGCTACTGAACTGAGACTAAGTCGTGTTACGGCACCGTTGTTCGTGTTGAAGGGATTAGGTATCAATGATGACTTGAATGGTGTTGAGCGCCCTGTTTCCTTTCCGATTAAGGACTTGGAGGAAGCTGAGGCTGAGGTAGTACACTCTCTGGCAAAGTGGAAACGATTGACGTTGGCTGATTATGACATTCAACCAGGCTATGGTATCTATACAGATATGAATGCTATTCGAGCCGATGAGGAGTTAGATAATCTTCATTCACTTTATGTTGACCAGTGGGATTGGGAGGTGGTTATCACCGAAGGCGATAGAACACGTAGTTTTTTAGAGAATGTCGTTCGTCGTATTTATGCTGCTATTCTTCGTACAGAGTTCCTTGCTTGTGAGACCTATCCTCAGTTGGAACCTTTCCTTCCACAGACGATTCATTTTATTCATGCACAAGATTTGTTGGATATGTATCCTACACTGACAGCCAAGGAGCGTGAAGATGAGGTTTGCAAGAAGTATGGTGCTGTATTTATTGAGGGTATCGGTTGCAGATTAAGTAATGGCGAGAAGCATGATGGTCGTGCTGCCGATTACGATGATTGGTCAACTGTTGCAGAAGATGGTAAGACTGGCTTGAATGGTGATATCCTCATTTGGTATCCTATCTTAGGTCGTAGCATTGAACTTTCGTCTATGGGTGTTCGTGTGGATAAGACAGCCTTACTCCGTCAGTTGACGATAGAGAAGCAAGAAGAACGTGAGCAACTCTTCTTTCATCAACAGTTACTCTCTGATAAGCTGCCGTTATGTATTGGTGGTGGTATCGGACAGAGCCGTCTTTGTATGATAATGTTGCACAAGGCGCATATTGGTGAGATACAAGCAAGTATCTGGTCAGCAGAAATGAGAAGAGAGTGCGAAGAGGCTGGAATGCCGTTGATCTAACGCCTCACCTCCTCGACTCCTCTCCTGAATCAGTGGTCACTGAACGAAGGGTAGTAATGGGAGAATTATCTGTTTTGTAGGAAAAGAAGATCAAACCAACAATGGGCGTTATAAGCGACTAATCATATTGATAAAGCAAAAAGAGCCATATCAAACTCTAAAAACGAGTTTGGTATGGCTCTTTGGGTATCATAATGCAACGCTCAATCCATATCTAGCCTATGTGTTGGTGCTCAGCACGTGTGGTGCTCATGGTCAACACCAATGGTGCGGATGGCATATTAAGTTCTAATATCTTATTGGATAGGCTCTATTTATTATCATATTCCGTATGGAAGGAGGTATGTTTAAGTCCTATCGAGCAGTAATCATTAATAAAGAGAGAATCTCTTATTCTGTTAGGACTCCCTTTTCCATTACTTCCCTTAGGTCAATGACCGTTGGTTTAGGAGAGGGGTAGGGGGGATTCCCCTCCTTTGGAGGGGTTAGGGGAGGTTTTTAGTCGATAAACCTTTTAGTTATTTCCCCATACTCATCAATTCTTCTGTCACGTAGGAAAGGCCACCAACGGCGTACATTCTCGCTATGGTCGAGGTTGATGCTGAGAATAACACTATCCTCATCGTTGTCACAAGCGCGATAGAGTAGTTCTCCCTGTGGTCCAGCAACAAAACTGCTTCCCCAGAACTGTATGCCTTGAGTTTGCTCACTTGGGTCAGGTTCGTGACCGACACGGTTTACAGCGATTACTGGTAAACTGTTGGCAACGGCATGACCTCGCATGACTGTTGTCCATGCCTCACGCTGACGCTGTTTTTCCTCGTCAGTATCACTACTTTCATAGCCAATAGCTGTAGGGTAGATAAGCATATCTGCACCTTGCAATGCCATAAGGCGGGCTGCTTCAGGATACCACTGATCCCAGCAAACAAGTACACCAAGACGTCCTACGCTTGTGTCAATTGGGTGGAATCCGAGATCGCCTGGTGTGAAGTAGAACTTCTCATAGTAAGCTGGATCATCTGGAATATGCATCTTACGATATTTACCAGCAATACTACCATCCTTCTCTATCACTACGGCAGTGTTATGATAAAGTCCTGGTGCACGTTTCTCAAAAAGTGATGTCACAATGACAATACCCAGTTCGCGTGCCAACTCACCATAAAAGCCAGTAGAGGGACCCGGTATCGTCTCAGCCAAGTCAAACTTGTTTACGTCCTCTGTCTGACAGAAGTAAAGTGAATTGTGCAGTTCTTGGAGGATAACAAGTTCCGCACCACGTTGTGCTAAGTTTGTAATCCCCTCAGCCAATCGCTCTATATTGTTTTTGATGTCCTCAACATTATGTTGTTGTAGGAAGCCTATCTTAAGTTCTCTCATAATAAAGGTGTTAGCCCTGTTTATGTTTATTGTTCTGTGTTCTTTTATTACTATTCCATCTTTTATCAACTCAAAAGATGGGTGGTTTTATCTGTTTAATGGTAGCTGCATCGTCAGACAGTGTATAGAACCATGCTGTCTGATAATAGTGCGGCTGTCAATACCTATGATTTCACGATCAGGGAAAGCCTCTTGAATTGTGTCCAAAGCTACTTTGTCCTTTTCGGGCTGGTTGTAGGTTGGGACAAGTACAGCTCCATTGATGATAAGGAAGTTTGCATGTGTTGCAGGCAAACGTTCGTCATCATCATAGATAGCATCAGGCATAGGGAGACGAAGTAGGCGGTAAGGCTCACCGTCCATTGTGCGGAGCTGTTTTAGCTGTTCCTCTAAGAGTCGGAAATCCTCATAATGCTCATCTTCCTTATCGTCACACCCTATATATAATAAGGTGTTATTAGGTGCGATACGTACGATAGTATCAATATGTCCGTCTGTATCATCGCCTGCTAACTGACCATAATCTAACCATATAACTCGCTCTACATTTGGGAAGAATAGGCGCAATTGTTTGTCTATATCCTCTTGTGTGAGAGGCTGATTACGATGTGGTGCTATCAGACAACTCGTTGTTGTAAAGAGTGTACGGTCTCCATCGCTCTCTATTGAACCACCCTCCAATACAAAATCCTTGTGGTTTTCTAATACTCCTTGGAGGAGTCCTGCCTCGTGAAGCTGACGGTTGATTCTATTATCCTTTTCTGCTCCAAACTTCTCACCCCATCCGTTGAAACAGCAGTCAAGTAGACGAAGGGACTGGGAACTATCCTTCGATGCTTTGTTTGCTATGAGCGAAATCGGTGCAACGTCTCGTGCCCAAGTGTCATTATTGTCACAAGTGAAGAGCGTTATACGTTTCATCTGTTCCTCTGTCAGCCTTTCTTTCAGTAAGGAACCTACCATTTCTGTATCACGTGCTGTGATAAGCAATGCTTCGTATCGGGTAATAGCATCTGCCATCTGGAGATAAACCTCAGTAATCTCCTCAAGATAAGGACGCCAGTCTGTATCTTCGTGTGGCCATATCAGTATAACTCCGCTTTGTGGTTCCCACTCTGCAGGTAATCGAAAGCTATGATTTTCCTTTGTGTTCATAGTGCAAAGATAAGAAAAGAAAATGTGATACTTGTCTTTCTGGCTTCTTTTTTATTATAATATATTCGTTTAGAGGATGTTGATATAAAGGCACGCATGGGTTGATATATGTCAAATAGCGGGATTGATACGTGTCAATCTTATTGACGCAGGTCAAAATTTAATGGAAAAACGATGTGAAAGTGTAGGTTTCCTTTGTTAGATTTTGGAAAGTGTACTAACTTTGCAAGCACAAAACAACACAAACGGCACCTCAATAGGATAACAAAGAGGTAGCCACTGAAAGGGCTTCAATCTTAATAGGAGCATAGGTAAAAGATTGTATAACTCAATAGAGGAAAGGAAACGTTATGAAAGAGAAAGTAAAGAATATGAGTGTTATGCGTAAGATGTTTCATTATATGACAAATGTCATCCGTGAATACAATATAGGTCGTGTAAACTGTTTGGCATAAATCAGAAACAGACTTATTCTTGCGCGATTCGCATGTAGTTAAGAAAGAATAATTGAGAGAATATAAAAAAGAATCGGGTTAGAGTCAATAGACTTTAATCCGATTATTGTTTATGGAAGTTTCTCGGTTTATTTGACTTTGTTTATGAACTTAGGGAAGAATGTATAAAGTTTTGTGATTGTTTTAACATGTTAAAGATTCCCTATTGTTTTTGCGGATAGATGAACTAATATAGGTTTACTCGCTTTTCTTGGTTTATTTGTAAATGTTATATTTGTTTAAAATGTAATGTTTTTGTTTGTGATAGAAAGAAAAGTTTTTCTTTAGCTTGTATATTTAATCTAAATTACTTAAATTTGTCCTCGGTTAAGTAATAGCTGAAAACAATAACCCGTTTGTGAAGAGGTGTCACTTAAGACTTCCCCACCATAGTAGCAACGTGGTTCAAATAATAAAACAAAAAAAATGCCATGGGGAGTCGGCTCAAAAAAAGTTATGGAAGAGATGAATACTCCTAAGCCAAATAACAATTTGGCTCTTGCGATTTTCACAACTGTTTGTTGCTGTTTGCCAGCAGGTATCTATGCAATCATTCGTGCAATGAAGGTGAACGAGTTCTACATGATGAAGCAATACGATGAAGCTGTTTTAGCTGCTAATGACGCTAAGAAGTGGAGTCTTATTGGTATTGTTGCAGGTGTGATTGGCACTATCCTTTACCTTGTTTGCTGTGGTGGTTTTGCTGCATTGAGCGCAATGACAGGAGCTAACTAAGCCCTTGAAACGTACTATAAAGAATATAGGTTGGCTCTGTTTGGTAGCCTTTCTATTAATTCTATATTATTTCTATAACCCTGTTACGACTTTATGGGCGTCTAAATGTCTCCTTAAGGGCGTAACAGGGTTTCAATGTCCTGGTTGTGGCATTCAACGTGCGTTGCATGCTTTATTGCAAGGGCGGTTTTCAGAAGCAATTCACTATAATTATTTTCTTCTATTTTCTGGACCATACATCTTATCATTTGGAGTACGCGCCTTACTTCCTAAAGGGAAGGCTAAGGACAGTCTCACAAAGGTAATAGAAGATAAGCGGCTTATATGGTTGTATATAATTCTCTTTTTCATTTGGTTTATTGTGAGAAATATCCTAAAGATATAGTGGATATGGGTTTGGGGAACATGTAAAGTTATATAAATTATTAAACCTAAGGTAATCATTATGGAATCAGATAAGGTGAATCATATATTGATGATGCTTTCATCAAAAATCCCTGCAGGAAGTATTCCGAGTGTTCGTACAAGATTAGAGAACACTGATATTAGTGAGTCAGAGATATTAGCTCTCCACTCTCAGATGAAAGATCCTTTGCTATCAATTCTTTTGTCAATATTTATCGGGACACTCGGTGTTGACCGTTTTTATATTGGTGATGTTGGTTTAGGTATTGGTAAGTTGTTGACAGCTGGTGGTTGTGGTATCTGGTGGCTTATAGATATCTTCTTGATAGTAGATGCTACTAAGCAAAAGAACTTGGAACTGTTGTCATACTATCTTCGCTAAGAAAGATTAAACCTGCTGGGTTAAATAAGATATCCTTGTATAGTTATTTCTTGCTGGAATAACTATACAAGGATGTTGTGCAATTTAATGTTTCATTATGTAGGCTTACAATAAGTCTACAGTTTCTATCTTAACATCTTCTGTTGGACGGTCGTTGCGGTCTGTATTGCAGTTTTGTATACGTTCAACGATATCAAGACCTTCCTCCACCTCGCCGAAGACGGTGTACTGATTATCGAGGAAAGGAGTACCACCAACATTAGTATAAACTTCTATTTGTTCTTCTGTAAAGGTAGGCTTACCTTGTTGCTTACAAATTGTTTTTGTTTGTTCTATCAGTTTGTCTTGTAGTTCTTGTAGTCCTACACGGTCACGATTACGTCTTAAATTCATTATCTCCTCGTGATGTTCTCTTGTAAGCTGATTGAATACCTGCTGCTCTTGTTGCATTGCCATCTGATGCTCCATTTGCTTCAGTTCTGCAGGCTTAAAGGTCTTTCCCCATACAATGTAAAACTGACTACCACTGCTTTCTCTCTCAGGGTTAACTTCATCACCAGTACGGGCTGCACTCAAGGCACCACGTTTGTGGAAGTATTGTGGATAAACAAACTCTGCAGGAATGGTATAGTCTGGTCCACCTGTACCTAACATCTTACCCTTCGGAGCATTCTTACTATCGGGTTCTCCACCTTGTATCATAAAATCCTTTATTACTCGGTGGAAGAGTGTACCATTGAAATACCCTTCCTTTGCGAGTTTTAGAAAGTTATCACGATGTTTTGGGGTCTCGTCATAAAGGCGAATAATGATATCACCTTCTGTTGTTTTTATTTTAAGTCTTGTTGCCATAGCACAATTTATGAATGTTTCTTAATAAAGATATTTGTTGTGAATTTATTAGCAATTACTTGTCAATTATAAACCTGTCCACTTCCCTCACAGTCCTCTTGCCTTATAGATTCTTTCTTTGGCATCGTTAATCTCCTGGAACTTCTTTTCAGCAGCCTTTCGGATATCGTCTCCAAGCGTAGAAACACGATCAGGATGATGTTTTAAAGCCATCTTGCGGTAAGCAGCCTTGACTTCATCATCAGTTGCTGATGGAGATATGCCTAACACCTTATAAGCATCTTCAATGTTGCTACTTGCTTTTGCTCCACTTTCTAAGTTGAGCATGGACTCAACGTCTTGCGCAGAAAGTCCAAGATATAAGGCAATCTCTTTTAGTGCAACAACTTCTTCTGGACTTACTATGCTATCTGCTTTTGCTATGATGACAAGGTAATTTAGTAATTGTAGTCGTTGACTATCACTCGTATGAAAACGTATCTCTGTGCAGCTCTTACGGATTGTTTCTTTAAATTGGTAAGGTCCTTGTTGCTTCTGTAAGTCAAATAACTTTAGCAGAATTGATTCTCCTTGGCTTACAGCCTGTTCACCGAAGTTATGACGAAGGAATTGGCGTACATATTCCATCTCAGAGTGCATTATCTTTCCATCGGCTTTTATAATGTAGGAGGAAAGGACAAGCATAGAGAATAAAAAGGAGTTGCGGTCTTCTTCAAACGGACGCGTGCCTCCAAAATGACTTTGCTCGCCATATCCGCTCTGTCTATTACCATCTCTATTATCGCCTGCAAATGCTTCGTCAAGCATTGTTCCTATACAATAGCCAACTAAACCACCCAGCATACTTCCGCTAAGTATCCAGCCTAATGCGCCACCAATCCATTTTCCTATTGCCATATCATCTTCTATTTATATGAAATAACACCTGTTTTTAGTTTCATACTGACCTATAGACAAAGATAGTGCCAAAGTATGTTGGCTTATTGATTGTAAAGATTAATTAGAAGGCTATATGAGGATTATACAACTGTATTATTAAATGTTTTGATAGTCTGGAATTGTCTCAAGGAAAGCGTATGTTTGATTCTCATAATCCATTTTACAGATATAAGTATCTAAGCCATTTGATACAATCAGATAATCAACATGGAGTAGGAGGTTGTAAACAGATATCTGTTCAAATACTTTCTGTGTTAATGGTATGGTTGGTGCTTTGTATTCAATAATCATTCTCGGACGAAGCTGATTATCGTAAAGCACACTATCAGCACGGACTTTCTTCTCGCCAACTTGTAGTGGAACCTCGTTAGCAAGTAGGGTAACAGGGTAGCTCTTGTGTTCGATGAGGTAATGAATAAAGTGCTGGCGCACCCATTCCTCTGGAGTGAGTGCTATATACTTCCTGCGGAGTACATCAAAAATCTGCTTTCGTCCGTTTACCTCTCTTACTCTAATCTGATAAGGAGGGAGGTTAAGCTGCATCATATCTAAATATCTTATATATAATAAGGTGTAAGGTGTATAGTGAAAGTCAAATGAAAATTTTGTTTTCTATCTCTTTTCTATTAACTTTGCATGAAAGACCATACTGCAAGATATAGGGAGGTATGTTTCCTAAGATAGTTTTCTATCAATATAGGACTTATAACCTCAGTATTCTTGCCTCTATATATGGTTTATCTTTTATGCAAAGTTAATAAAAAAGTAAATGCCAGCAAAGCAAGGACCAACATTTCAGAGTATTATGCAGGATCTGAAGAATAAGAAGTTTGCTCCCATCTATATGCTGATGGGGGAAGAGTCTTATTATATCGATCAGATTTCTGGCTATATAGCAGAGCATGTTCTTTCTCCAGAAGAACGAGATTTTAATCAGACTATCTGTTTTGGATCAGATGTTACAGCTGTACAGGTAGCTGATATGGCACGACGTTATCCTATGATGGCGGAGTATCAGGTGATAATAGTCAAAGAGGCGCAGAATATTCGTTCCTTGGAAGCATTGGAGAAGTATCTCAAAAATCCCGTAAAATCAACCATCCTTGTATGGTGTCATAAAAACGGGAAAATTGACGCACGTAAAAAAGCTGTAGGATTGGCACAGGCTGTCGGTGTCGTTTTTGAGAGTAAGAAGTTGCGCGACTATCAGCTACCTGATTTTATCCAAAGTTATTTGAAGGAGAGAAAAGTTAGTATCGACCCAAAGGCCTGTCAGATAATAGCTGATCATATTGGTGCGGATTTAAGTCGCCTCACTTCTGAGTTGGATAAGGTGCTTATCTCTCTTCCTGCAGATAATCTTCGTGTCACCCCAGAAGTTGTGGAGAAGGAGATAGGTGTCAGTAAAGACTTCAATGCATTTGAACTTAGAAATGCGGTTGTACAGAAGGATTGTTTTAAAGCAAATCAGATTGTGAAATATTTTGACAATAATCCAAAAGCTGGTTCTCTTTATTCTTTCCTTCCATTACTCTTTTCTTATTTCCAAAGTTTGATGATAGTTCATTATTCTCCTCGAAAAAATACGGAACAAGATATCGCCGCTGCTTTAGATTTGCGTAATACATGGGGAGCTAAAGATTTTGTAATAGGGCAAAAGAATTATTCTGCTCGTAAAACGATGGACATAATTTCTAAGATTCGAGACATCGATGGAAAGAGTAAAGGATTAGATAATCCTAATACTGGTACAGGAGATTTGATGAAAGAGCTAATTTTCTACATACTTCACTAAAAAATAGAAGGATTTTTGATGCTTTTGAAGCATAAAAATCTCCTGTTTTTACCAGAAATCATGATTTTTTAAGCTAAAAGGAGCACTCTGAAAAGGGTGCTTTTTTTATGTTTTCTATTGAGTAATAGAGTAGTTAGCTCATTTTACCCTCTTCATTTTTCGCGTATTTTTCGTCTTCTTTATCCTTATTCGTAAATACTTTAAGCACGCAAAAAATGGCACTTTTTCGTAATAACTGATTTATATTTTACATTCTTTTAGTTTTAGCTTTGTGAAATAAAAGATAACCACTTTTTGGTCTTTACATTTGTATATGTTGAATAATAAGGATAATTTTTATATTGAAAAATGCACATACAAAATTATATTTGCAAACTAAAATTAGAATATTTGTATTTACAAATTAATATGTATTTTTATACACCAAGCAGTTTTAATATATAATATATTGTTAATCAGTTTTTTATTATGATTTGTTGATATTTATATTAGCTTAAACTCTTGTTATTTCCTTCTTTGTTGCATATTTGCCTATTTTAGGTTTGTATATGGTAATAAAGGTTGTTTATAGCCAGTATTTTAGAGTTTTCTGCTTATTTATTCCTTTGATATCATATAGGTTTGTATATATCGTTTTGTAAATGTGTATCAGGATTGCACATATTTAGTTCTTTGCGTTTGTAAAATGTAAATATCAAAAGTTAGATATACAAATGAAATATCATTAGTTCATTATTTTGAGATTTAAAATATTATGTTTACCTTTGTAAAGTTATTAGAGAGGTGCCTAATCAGCTTAAAAACTCCTCTATTTGCTAACGAACGATAGAATTTGGATATGAAAGATCGAATCAGACAGCTTATGGAGAGTCAGCATATGACTCAACAAACTTTCTCAGATTTCATAGGAATCTCATCAGCATCTCTCAGTAGTATTTTTACTGGAAGAACTAAACCGACTCTAAATACGGTTGAAGCTATCAAGAGTAAGTTTACAAAGATTAATCTTGATTGGCTTCTGTATGGACAAGGACCTATGTTTAAGGATCAGGTTACTGAACCTAATTCTTCACCTGGAGAAGCCGAGATCGTATCTCCTGGAGTCTCTGAGGGTATGCTTGACTTTCCTTATCCTACTCCATCCTCACAGCCAGAGACGGAACAGATAAGCTCTCCATATAGTGATAATATGTACAAAAGTCCGTCTCGTACAGAGGTAAAATATATTAACAAATCGCAACGTCGTATCACAGAGATTCGTATCTTCTTTGATGACCAAACATGGGAGACTTTTGTTCCAAAGAAGTAAGTCTTTGGAATACGAAATTGATATTCAAAGAATAGCACTCGGAAGTTTGTAAACGTATTCGTTAACTTCCGAGTGCAAAGTTAGATTAGAATCTCCTTAAAACAATTTCTAAGTAGCGTACATTATTCTATAAGAATCTATGTAGCCCTTCTTATAGGTTTTTGTTTTAACCTTGATATATTTGTCTTTGCTATCAGTTAGGCGCTTATAGCCTCCAAATGTACTTAAAAAACACAATGCTCTTTCTCTTATTACTACTATTGGTTCTTATGTTTTTATCATGTTTATCCAGAGTTTTGAAGTGATAAGATAAGCTTTTTTAAGCGATTATATACAAATCTACTTTTAATTTAGTTTGCTGTCATTTTAACATTTAGTACAAACTCCTTATAAACTAATAAGTTAGAAGCTCTATTTGGATGACAGTAGTGACAGGAAAGTATAATTCGAGTAAATCGTTTATTGGAGGTGGACTATTTACATATACTTGATAAAGCTATTGAATAGTGTCTTATCTCTCTTTTCTTACTCTTCGAACTTTATTTTTGTGATAATCTTGTGTTTCATTCTCTTCAGTTGTAAAGTACTACATGTTTTTGGTTGCTTTTCTTCTCTCATAGCGCTACACTGTGATACAGATTGTTTTTTACAATATGAAGAAGTTATAAAACTCCTACGAATATTTAGACTCCACAGGATGTCTTTGCAAGTATGTTGCGGTAATTTGGTATGATTTCTTTCTGTTTTTTTCTTCAATCAGCCTATAATCGGGATATTTTATCTATATTTGCATAGTTTTAAAAAGCAAAGCAAAGATGAAGAAGTATGTCCTCGACTTGAAGGTATCTTCTGTGGAGCGTGTCAATGCAAGGAATGTCCTTATTAAGCTGACAGATGAGAAACCGCTTCCAGAGATGCTGCCTGGTCAGTTTGTAGAGGTGAGAGTGGACGGCTCACCTTCTACCTTTCTTCGCCGTCCTATTTCCATTAATTTCTTTGATAAAGAGCGTAATGAGTTGTGGCTGCTTGTTGCAACTGTAGGAGAAGGTACGCATACGCTTGCACGTCTACATGAAGGCGATATGTTAAATTGCGTGCTTCCTTTGGGTAATACGTTTGCACCTTTGGCAAGTCCGTCAGAAAGTGTATTGCTTGTAGGCGGTGGTGTTGGCGTTGCTCCGCTACTTTATTTCGGCAAGCAGATAAAGGAGGCTGGTGGTACACCTATCTTTTTGTTGGGAGCTCGTACAGCAGCCGACTTAGCAGAGGTATCGCTTTTCGAGAAGTATGGAAAGGTATGTATAACAACAGAGGATGGTTCTGCAGGTGAGAAAGGTTTTGTCACAAATCACTCTATCCTGTCCACAGAGCGTTTTGATCGTATTTCTACATGTGGTCCTAAGCCCATGATGATGGCAGTGGCACGTTATGCTCATAAGGTATCAATTCCTTGCGAAGCATCGTTAGAGAATATGATGGCATGTGGTGTTGGTGCTTGCCTGTGCTGTGTAGAGAAAACGACAGGGGGGAATCTCTGTGTTTGTACAGAGGGTCCAGTCTTCGATACACGTAGATTGATGTGGGGAGAATAAATCAGAAAAGAGTGGTTGAAGCTTAGTTTTCTTTTATTACACCTATTATATTAATAGTGCTAAATAGGAAGAGGAAGCATACAATCACATAGTTTTGTAAAAATAGATGATTATAATATGGCTGATTTAAGTGTAAAGATAAATGACTTACAGCTCAAGAATCCAGTAATGACAGCCAGTGGTACCTTTGGCTATGGTTTGGAGTTTGCTGATTTCGTACCATTGGAGGAAATTGGAGGTATTATCGTCAAGGGTACGACACTGGAACCACGTGAAGGAAATGACTATCCACGTATGGTAGAGACACCTCAGGGAATGCTTAACTGCGTAGGTTTGCAAAATAAGGGAGTAGATTACTTCATCAAACATATCTATCCTCAGATAAAAGATATCGACACGAATATGATTGTCAATGTCAGTGGTAATTCGCCCGAGACGTATGCAGAGACCGCAGAGAAACTTGACGCATTGGATGGGATTCCAGCTATCGAGGTGAATATCTCATGTCCTAACGTGAAAGAAGGTGGAATGTCGTTCGGTGTCACTTGCTCTGGAGCAGGTTCTATAGTGAAGGCTGTTCGCCAGCATTACCACAAGACCATGATTGTAAAGCTCTCTCCTAATGTCACCGATATAGCCAGTATAGCACGTGCTTGCGAAGATGAGGGTGCTGATTCAGTATCACTGATTAATACGTTGATGGGAATGGCGATTGATATAGAGCGTCGTCGTCCAAAGTTGAGTATCCGTACGGGCGGCTTGAGTGGCCCAGCTGTAAAGCCTGTAGCGGTCAGAATGGTCAATGATGTGGCAAAGGCTGTGAAGATACCAGTCATCGGTTTGGGTGGTATTTCTACTGCTGAAGATGCTATTGAGTTCCTTATGGCAGGCGCTACAGCAATCCAGATAGGAACTGCGAATTTCCTTGATCCACAGGTTACGATAAAGGTGCGTGATGGCATTAATGACTGGCTCGACCGTCATGGCTGTAAGTCTGTAACGGAAATCATCAACTGTCTTGTATAGACTTTTAAAGCAAGAATGGGTAAGAGAAAGTTTTATTTTTTCGACTTGGTTTACTTTGTTGGAGAGCGGTTACATCAGCTTTTCCCAGGGCGTCGTAGTATTGATGGAGTGTTACTAATACCTTTAGGGATTATGTTCCTTTTGGGGTATTGCTTAAATTTGCTGAATATCACACTGCTTCATTTTACTGGATGGAAAGAAAAAACTGTAATCAGTGTACCTATACTTTTATCGTATATCATTGTATATTATATATATCAGGTGCGAGGACATCATAGTCGTGTAATGACTCATTATCGGGGATCTATTTATGATAGTCCGCCTACGCTTTTGTTTGTTTTCTTTGCTTGGATGATTATTCCTAATATATTGTTATTGCTGCTCATAAATGTTGTAGAATAAACAAGGTTTTATGAATTCAGTATTTTGATTAATAGGGAAGTGCCGACATCGTTTTCCTCTTTTCAGAGAGTGATGTCGGCACTTCTTTTTTGTTTCCTGTTTGGAAAAATGTTTACATCTTTAAGGCTTCTTATCCTTCAATAAAGGCATATAAATAGTTGTTTTTAGCGCGCTTGTAACTGTTATTATATCAGTTAGTTATAAAGCTGTGCAAGAAAAGGTGCTTAGTAAGGGCTCAAAAGGGCGTTAGTAAGCCGCCAAAAGGGCACCTTTTGCAAGCTTATTGGGCGTCTTTTAGAAGCGAAAAGAGCATCAATAAAAATTGAGTTTATGAAAAATAATTCTGTGTTTTGATAAAAGTACTAACAAACCTTAAACACTTTCAAAGTATGCCTCATAGTCATCAGAGAGTGTATAGATGCTGTCCCTCTGCCCCATAATCTCTCCCAATTTCATCATCATCAACCATGCGGGAGAGTAATATTCGAGTTCAAGCTGATGCTGGATCTCCTTAGCCGACAGTACCTGCTTGATGGATGTCATCATGTGCGCAGTAGAGAACCAATCATACAGCGGTAGTTTGCTATGTTCCATAACGGTACCCTTTGTCAACGAGATTCTGTTGCCACAGTTCTCACATTGAAAGGATTTCCTTCCAGGCAGCCATTTATACTTTGTAGCTCCACACTTAGGACACACAACACCTATTTCCTCTCGAACAGCTCTAAGGTAGTTCTCGCAGCTATCCTCATCAGGGAACATCTGGAAGAAGTCTTTCAATAACATAGGTCTCATATTTGTGACAAATATAATTGATTTTCAGATTTTTACAATGGAGCTATATTGAAATTAACATACCTTAGTACTTTTATCAAAACACAGAAAAAAATAAGAACAAAGTGGAGTAAGGCTTAATCTCTCCTTGCACGAGGAGTGAATAGTTCTACCTTATTTATTAAGTCTTTTGAATGGATCTTCAGGATTTTGAAGTGATAAGGTTTTCCACTTAAGGTTAGGTTTTTAACAAAATGTCACACGGAGAAAAGGAGAGGACGGAGGATTATTAAAACAAAACAATGGAAGTCACGGAGGCACCGTCGGTGCACAGAGCGACGGAGCTTGTTTGCCAATACTATTAGCAATTTATATACAAAGCGTTTACCCCAAAATAGTTATCAAGAATCTGTACGCTATACCTCCGTCGCTCTTTGTGCCGTCGGCACCTCCGTGACATTGCGTTTACCTCCGTCCCCTCCGTGACTCCGTGTGCCTATTATATAAGACTTTTAGTTTAACACTCCATATTTCGGAAGAACCTCTTTTTTGTTATGTCTTACGTTCTCTCCTCGCTCTAAGTGAAAAAACAGGGGTTTAGCATGATTTGTTTTACATTTTTTTGCACAAAGTCTATTTATATGCGCATTATTATAAGGTGTGTGTTTTAAAATACATTAAAATAGGGGTCGTTCGCTTGCGGTATTATTTTCCTTTTTATTATCTTTGTAAGATAGAAATAAGAATATATAAGTTTACTTTTAAAAGCAATGTTTGAAAATTTAAGTGATCGTCTTGAACGCTCCTTTAAGATTCTCAAGGGAGAGGGAAAGATAACAGAGATAAATGTAGCAGAAACCCTGAAGGACGTGCGCAGAGCGCTTCTTGATGCCGATGTTAACTATAAAGTTGCAAAAACCTTTACTGATACCGTAAAGCAAAAGGCATTAGGTATGAATGTACTCACAGCCGTTAAGCCTGGACAACTCATGGTTAAGATTGTACATGATGAGTTGGCTGAGTTGATGGGTGGTGAGGCTGTTGGCCTGAATTTATCAGGTCGTCCTTCTATCATTCTTATGAGTGGTTTACAAGGTTCTGGTAAGACAACATTCTCTGGTAAACTGGCAAACATGCTCAAGACAAAGGAGCATAAGAATCCTTTGTTGGTTGCTTGTGACGTCTATCGTCCTGCAGCTATCGACCAGTTGAAGGTTGTTGGTGAACAGGTAGGTGTAGCTGTCTATAGCGAGCCTGAGAACAAGAATGTGAATGAGATTGCTGATCACGCACTTGCTGAGGCAAAGGCAAAGGGGCACGATGTTGTCATCATCGATACCGCTGGTCGTCTGGCTGTTGATGAGGAGATGATGAACGAGATTGAGAGTCTCAAGAATCATGTTCATCCTGATGAGACACTGTTTGTTGTTGACTCAATGACAGGTCAGGACGCAGTGAATACAGCCAAGGAGTTCAATGATCGTTTGGATTTCAATGGTGTTGTTCTCACAAAACTTGATGGTGATACACGTGGTGGTGCGGCATTGTCTATCCGTACAGTCGTTACAAAGCCTATTAAATTCATTGGTACGGGCGAGAAGATGGAGGCTATTGATGTGTTCCATCCAGGTCGTATGGCAGACCGTATCTTGGGTATGGGTGACGTTGTTTCGCTTGTTGAGCGTGCACAGGAGCAATTCGACGAGGAAGAAGCAAAGCGTCTGCAGAAGAAGATTCAGAAGAACCAGTTTGATTTCAACGATTTTTATAATCAGATACAGCAAATCAAGAAGATGGGTAACTTAAAGGACCTCGCTTCTATGATTCCTGGAGTAGGCAAGGCTATCCGTGATGTCGATATTGACGATAATGCTTTCAAGGGTATTGAGGCAATTATCCAGAGTATGACACCAAAGGAACGCACGAATCCAGAACTGCTCAATAACTCTCGTCGTCAGCGCATTGCTAAGGGTTCTGGTACCAATATACAAGAGGTAAACCGACTCATTAAGCAGTTTGACCAGACTCGTAAAATGATGAAGATGGTTACTGGCTCGAAGATGGCTGGTATGATGAGCAAGATGAAGGGTATGCCAGGAATGCCAAATATGCCGAAGATATAAAAGACACATATTTATCAAATAATATCATTACTATGGAATATCAGTTAATAGACGGAAAGGCAACTGCAACCGCAATAAAGCAGGAGATTGCCGAAGAAGTGAAGGCGATTGTTGCCGCAGGTGGTAAACAACCTCATTTAGCTGCCGTTTTGGTGGGACATGATGGGGGAAGTGAAACCTATGTTAAGAATAAGGTAATTGCTTGTGAGCAATGTGGATTCAAGTCTACGCTCATTCGTTTTGAGGCTGATGTGACAGAAGAAGAGCTTTTGGCTTGTGTGGATAAGCTGAATAAGGATGAAGACGTTGATGGCTTCATTGTTCAGCTTCCTTTGCCAAAGCATATCGATGAGCAGAAGATTATTATGGCTGTTGACTATCGCAAGGACGTGGATGGTTTCCATCCTATCAATGTGGGTCGTATGGCTATTGGTCTTCCTTGCTTTATCTCTGCTACGCCATTGGGTATTCTTACCTTATTGCAGCATTATCATATTGAGACTTCTGGTAAGAAGTGTGTTATCTTAGGTCGTAGCAATATTGTTGGTAAGCCTATGGCACAGTTGATGATGCAAAAACAGTATGGCGATTCAACTGTAACCGTGTGTCACTCTCGTTCAAAGGATTTGAAGAAAGAGTGTCAGGAGGCAGATATCATTATCGCTGCTATTGGCAGACCAGAGTTTGTAACAGCTGATATGGTGAAGCCAGGTGCAGTGGTTATTGACGTCGGTACGACACGTGTTGAAGACAAGGCACGTAAGAGTGGCTTCAGACTATGTGGTGACGTGAAATTTGATGAGGTTGCTCCTCTCTGCTCTTTCATTACGCCTGTCCCAGGTGGTGTTGGTCCAATGACCATCTGTTTACTGATGAAAAATACACTTGCAGCAGGCAAGAAAGAATATTATAAGTAGATGACAGCAGAAGAATATTTCCAACGAGGTAATGAGTGCCGACAGAGAGGCGACTGGCAAGAGGCCTTAGCTAATTATATGGAGGCTATCGAGTTGGACCCTAATTCTCCAGCAGTAATCGCAAAAGAGATGGTGGAGAATATTCTCAACTTCTATAACAAGGATGCGTATAATCCTTAAAATACAAAAACTATGAGCAAGATGAAAGGTGCCATTGTAGTAAACACAGATCGATGCAAAGGATGCCAGTTGTGTATCGTTGCGTGTCCGAAAGATGTTATTGCATTGGCTCAGAAAAAGGTAAATGTCCACGGCTATCCGTATACAGAGTCTGCACGACCAGATGATTGTATTGGTTGTGCTGCTTGTGCTACGGTTTGTCCTGATGGCTGTATCACAGTCTATCGTAAAAAAGTGGAGGAATAATTATGGTAGAACAAGATGTAAAACTAATGAAGGGTAATGAGGCTATCGCTCATGCAGCTATATGCTGCGGTACCGATGGCTATTTCGGTTACCCTATCACTCCTCAGAGTGAGATAATTGAGACACTTGCAGCATTGAAGCCTTGGGAGACAACGGGTATGGTTGTTCTTCAGGCTGAGAGCGAGGTGGCTTCTATCAATATGATTTATGGTGGTGCTGGTGCTGGTAAGCGTGTGCTGACAAGTTCCTCATCACCTGGTGTAGCTTTGATGCAGGAGGGTATCAGCTATATGGCTGGTGCAGAACTCCCAGGCGTCTTCGTTAACGTTCAGCGTGGTGGTCCAGGTCTTGGAACTATCCAGCCAAGTCAGAGTGACTACTTCCAAGCAACACGTGGAGGTGGTAATGGCGATTACAATGTGATTGTATTGGCGCCAAATTCTGTACAGGAGATGGCTGACTTTGTTGACTTGGCTTTCGAGTTGGCATTCAAGTATCGTAATCCTGCAATGATACTTTCTGACGGTGTGATTGGTCAGATGATGGAGAAGGTTGTCCTTCCTCCACAGAAACCACGTCGTACAGAGGAGGAAATCCGTAAGGAGTGTCCTTGGGCTTCAATGGGTCGTACAGCTGATCGTAATCCTAATATCATTACCTCTTTGGAATTGAAGCCAGAGATAATGGAAGAAAGAAACCTCCACTTACAGGAGAAGTATCGTCAGATTCGTGAGAATGAGGTACGCTTTGAGACCCAGCAGTGCGAAGATGCAGATTATATTATCGTTAGTTTCGGTAGTGCTGCACGTATCGGAGAGAAGGCTGTTGAGTTAGCTCGTGAGGCAGGATTAAAGGTCGGTTTGTTCCGTCCAATCACTTTATGGCCTTTCCCAAGCAAGCAACTTGCAGAGCTGTGCATGGGTAAGAAGGGTGTATTGGTAAGCGAAATCAATGCTGGTCAGATGGTACAAGACGTGCGCTTGGCTATCAACGGAGCTTTACCAGTAGAACACTTTGGTCGCTTAGGTGGTATCGTTCCTGATCCTGAAGAGATTGTTAAGGCACTCAAGGAAAAGTTAGTAAAGTAAGAAGGGAGGACGTATATTATGGCAAATGATATCATTTCACCTGAGAATCTGGTGTATAAGAAGCCTACTTTGATGAACGATACGACAATGCACTATTGTCCGGGTTGTTCACATGGTGTGGTTCATAAATTAGTTGCAGAAGTAATCGAAGAGATGGGAATGAGTGATAAGGCGATTGGTGTATGCCCTGTTGGCTGTGCCGTGTTTGCTTATCGCTATCTTGATATCGACTGGCAGGAGGCTCCTCATGGTCGTGCTCCGGCTGTAGCAACGGGTATTAAGCGCCTTTGGGAAGACCGTTTGGTCTTCACTTATCAAGGTGATGGCGACCTTGCTTGTATTGGTACAGCAGAGACAATCCATGCTTTGAACCGTGGTGAGAATATTTCTATCATCTTTATTAATAACGCCATTTATGGTATGACAGGTGGACAGATGGCGCCTACAACGCTTATGGGTCAGAAGACAGCAACTTGTCCATACGGTCGTGAGCCAGAACTGCATGGCTATAATCTGAACATTACGGAGTTAGCAAGTCACTTGAAAGGAACCTGCTATGTAACTCGTCAGAGTGTTGACACCGTTGCTTCAATCAATAAAGCAAAGCGTGCTATTCGCAAAGCGTTTGAAGCAAGTATGCAAGGAAAGGGAAGCTCGTTAGTAGAGATTGTTGCAACCTGTAATAGTGGTTGGAAACTTACTCCTGTAAAAGCCAACGAGTGGATGCGCGAGAATATGTTCCCTGAATATGAAAAGGGAGATTTGAAAGACACTACAGGTCTTTAAGTCGTCTCCCATATAAATTAAGGTGTAATATGAAAAAAGAGATAATAATTAGTGGCTTCGGTGGTCAGGGCGTACTCTCTATGGGTAAGATTCTGGCATATTCGGGACTAATGGAAGATAAGGAGATAACATGGATGCCAGCTTATGGTCCAGAACAGCGTGGTGGTACAGCCAACGTTACTGTTATTATAAGCGATGACCGTATCTCTTCTCCTATTCTCAGCAAGTATGATGTAGCGATTGTTTTGAATCAGCCTTCATTGGATAAGTTCGAACCAAAGGTTAAGCCAGGCGGTTTACTTATCTATGATGGTTATGGAGTCTTCAATCCACCTACTCGTAAGGACATCACAGTCTATCGCATCAATGCAATGGATAAGGCTGCTGAGATGAAGAATGCAAAGGTGTTTAATATGATTGTCTTAGGTGGTCTGCTCAAGGTTTGTCCTGTTGTCAGCACCGATGGACTCAAGAAGGCGCTCTTCAAGAGTCTGCCAGAACGCCACCATAAACTCATTCCGCTGAATATGGAAGCAGTGGAGGAGGGTATGAAGATTATTGCTCAGCAGTAATCGAATTCGTACTACCGCAGAATCCTCTGTGGTAATGATGAAAGTGAACCTGATTTTTTATAACTCTCTAATTTGTTAAAGGGACCTAAGCAGTGATGCTACGGGTCCCTTTTTTCTTTGCTTATAGGTAATAGCATGTCATTCTAAATTGGTTCTATCCAGTGAATATCTTCCATAGTAAGTTAATCATAAGTCGCTTGCTATAATATAATGAAGTATAAAGATTCTCTTTGACTATATTTATGGTTCTTCCGTTAAATGCGTAGATTGTTAATAGAATGAGATTAATTCACATACATGGTATGATTGCCCCCAATTAGGTGGTTTTACAAGGGAGAATAAACTACATAATAAACGTAATTAGGTGCGATGTCTATTTGTCTTCTACAAACAACTTATTCCCTTATTAGTTGAGATTTGTAAACTATTTTTTCTGTGTTTTGATAAAAGTACTAAGATATGTTAATTTCAATATAGCTCCATTGTAAAAATCTGAAAATCAATTATATTTGTCACAAATATGAGACCTATGTTATTGAAAGACTTCTTCCAGATGTTCCCTGATGAGGATAGCTGCGAGAACTACCTTAGAGCTGTTCGAGAGGAGATAGGTGTTGTGTGTCCTAAGTGTGGAGCTACAAAGTATAAATGGCTGCCTGGAAGGAAATCCTTTCAATGTGAGAACTGTGGCAACAGAATCTCGTTGACAAAGGGTACCGTTATGGAACATAGCAAACTACCGCTGTATGATTGGTTCTTTACTGCGCACATGATGACGTCCATCAAGCAGGTACTGTCGGCTAAGGAGATCCAGCATCAGCTTGAACTCGAATATTACTCTCCCGCATGGTTGATGATGATGAAATTGCGAGAGATTATGGGGCAGAGGGACAGCATCTATACACTCTCTGACCAGATAGAGCTCGACTTGTCATATTTCTCAACTTCCTTCATTTCAGAGGAGTGCGGAGAAAAGGTCCTTAAGAGTAAGAAAACTCCTGTGTTGGTAATTGCACAGAGTAAAGATGCAGGTTCAATCCTAAACGAATACCTATCAGACAATACTGACACAGAACGATTTAACAAAGCCTCTAAACTTATGAAGCAAGCTAACAGAAGCAAAGTGAAGAAAGCTGTCCGTTATATCAAAATGTATGCATTGCCTGATAGTAAATACAAGACACTGGCGCCTTATGCTCAGAAGTCTGTGAATCAGGATTCAAAGATACATTCTGACGGAGGACATAATCTCATGGGGTTGAAGAAGACTCTGACAGGTCTTGTTCAGCATATTGAGACTGAGAGCACCCCTCACGAGGTTGTTACCAAAGTCTTGCCATGGGTTCACATCGTTACAGGAGAATGCCGTAGTGGTATTGATGCGATTCACAAAGAAATCGATGAGCATTTTCTCCAATTATACTTGAATGAGTATTGTTGGAAATTTAATCGTCGTTGGTTTAGGGATAGTAAAAAGCCAGAATATGACTTGTTCAGACATCTGATGAAGATAGCAGTACAATATAAATCCAGCATAAAATGACATGACTATGAGGCATACTTTGAAAGTGTTTAAGGTTTGTTAGTACTTTTATCAAAACACGTAAACTATTTTTATGCGGTACAAAACTAATACATGCTCTTTTGACTTCTAAAAGACGCTTAATAGGCTTGCAAAAGGTGCCCTTTAAGACGCTTACTAACGCCCTTTTGAAGTCCAATGAAGCATCTTTTATTTTACTACTTTATAACTAATTGACTTCCTTATGGTTACAAGCCTGCTCCTTGTATGTGTTTTTGCCGTTATTTATAGATGTCTTATTTGAAAATATGTAATGATATTTCAAGCTCTTGTATGTAGATTTTCGAAGTCTTAAAATGAAAAGGTTTTCTGTGTCAGAGGCTGATGATAGGATAGATAGTTGACTGTCTTAGCTATGGTTTTGTTTAATGAGTAACTTCGGTTCTTCCGTTAAAGCAATACGAAAAGCGTCCACGCATTTAACGGAAGAACCATATTTATTCTATGTATTATATCTCCGCACGTATTGTGCTATTGCTCCGCACATGTTGTGTTGTTGGTCAACACTAATGGTGTTGAGCATTAATTAACTTGCAATATAAAATAGAGGGAAGTCTTATTTGTTTTTATTGAAAATCGGTGTAAGGTTCGTAACAAATAAGTCAACTTATATGATATGTTTACTTACGCTTACAAAAGACTATAGAATGTTCTCCTTTTCCAAAACTGTTCCTTAACGAGAGAGAATATGTAATTTAAGTTTTATAGGATAATAATAACTTTATAAAAATTTTGGGAGAAAGCCCCTACAAGGTGCAGTTTTGCTTTATTTCCTTATTTATTTTTGTATTATAAAGACGAAAAAAATATAAACATTGTTCTTTATTTCCTCCTTAGTGGTTGTTTTTGCTCATTATATAGGGGACTGTGCAGATTTTTCCCCTAAAAAATTTGGTTGTTTCATTATTTTTTTATTACTTTGCACCGAGTTTAAAACATTGACATTATACATTTTACAAATATTAATTAATTCAGAGAAACAATGAAAAAGTTAGTTTTAATGTTAGCTGCAGCTTCTATGGCAGCATCTGTTTCTGCTCAGACTGTAGCAGAAAGCAAGACATTTGATAACATCTACGTTGGTATTAACGGTGGTGTTGCAACAAAGACAACTGGTCATAAGTGGTTG
Source organism: Prevotella melaninogenica (assembly GCF_018127925.1). Lineage (NCBI taxonomy): Bacteria > Pseudomonadati > Bacteroidota > Bacteroidia > Bacteroidales > Prevotellaceae > Prevotella > Prevotella melaninogenica. Next base: position 333,213 of record NZ_CP072348.1, read on the forward strand.
AGCGACCTCGATCCAAACGCTGGTATCCGTGTTGGTCGTTACTTCACTCCAGTATTCGGTCTTGCTGTAGAGGGTAACGCATACTTCTCAAACAAGCCTTGGGGTTCTACAGGTACAGTAGTTCGTGCTACTAATGCAAGCTTGCTCGGTACTGTAAACCTTAGCAATTGGTTCGGTGGTTACAAGGGTGAGCCACGTACATTCGAGGTTAGCGCACTCTATGGTCTTGGTTGGATGCACATCTTCTCAAACAACAAGGAGTTCAAGGCTGCTACATCTGAGAATCGTAACCGTATGACTTCTAAGGCTGCTCTTGACTTCGCTTTCAACTTCGGTTCAGCAAAGCAGTTCCAGTTCTATGTAGAGCCTTCTATCAACTTCGCATTCTTGGGTCAGTCTAACTCACACAACGTATCTGTTAGTCCATCAGGTCCTGTTTACACAGAGGTTCATGCAGACTATCGTCACAAGGCAACTGGTCAGGCAGGTCAGCCAGCTTACAACATCAACAACTCATTCGTTCAGTTGAACGCTGGTTTCATCTACAAGTTTGCTAACTCTAACGGTACACACAACTTCACAATCGTTACTCCACGTGACCAGGCTGAGATCGATGCTTTGAACGCTCAGATCAACGAGCTCCGCAACCGTAAGCCAGAGGTTATCACTAAGGAGGTTGTTAAGGAAGTTCCTTCTGTTAAGGTTAAGGAGTTCACTGTATCTGACCTCGTATTCGTAACATTCGCTCAGGGTAAGTCTGCTCTTACAAACGACGCTAAGGCTGCTCTTAACAACGTTAAGGAGGGTGTTCACGTTCAGGTTGTTGGTACAGCTTCTCCAGAGGGTTCTAAGGAACTTAACGATCGTCTCTCACAGGCTCGTGCTGACGTAGTTGCTAACTACCTCAAAGGTCGTGGTGTTATCGTTGACGAGGCAACTGGTAAGGGTGTACAGGGTGTAACTTCTAACCGTCTTGCAGTTGTTTACGTAAAGTAATCTAACCGAATAGGTTAAGAAGGGTTATCCTTCGAACAATAAATATTGGGGATGCATCTTTTAGGTGCATCCTCTTTTGTTTTCTTTCTATGTGTAGTTTTTCTTAATAAGGTTTATTAATAAGGATGACATTTTAGTTTTCCTTGCAAATAATAGAATAATCTCACAGATTCTCCGTTATATATAGAATAAGCCAAGTGGTATAACTGCTTGTAATAACTTGTTAGTGTAAAAAGAGTTATATGGAAAAGTTATCAAAGATAGGTAGATATGAGTTTTTGGCGGAGCCGTTTCATTGCGACTTCTCCAATTATTTGTTTATGGGGAATTTAGGCAATCATATGTTGAATGCTGCCGATTTCCATAGCAATGACCGCGGTTATGGTATGAACTATCTCAATACAGTTAATAAGACATGGGTGTTGAGCCGATTGGCTATTGAGATGGAAGAGATGCCGAAGGCATATGATAAGTTTTTTGTAGAGACTTGGGTCGATAGTGCTTTGAAATCCTTTACAAGCCGTAACTTTAAAGTTGTCAGTGAGTCTGGTCATGTTTATGGCTATGGTAAGAGTGTCTGGGCAATGATAGACCTTGACACACGTCAGCCTGCAGACATTCTTGCTGTTCGTGGTGGTTTGATAACTGAGTATATAGAAACAGAGTATTCTTGTCCAATAGAGAAGTCTTCACGTGTGAAGATGTCAGCTGATGCCACTCCTGTACGTTCAATAGACACTTATTATAATGATGTTGATATCAATGGACATATTAACTCAGTCAAATACATAGAGCATGTGTTAGACCTGTGGGACGTGGCTTGGTATAAGCAACATCGTATTAAACGTTTTGAGATAGCTTATGTTGCAGAATCACATCAAGGTGATAAGCTTCACTTCTATCGGGAGCAGCGAGAAACGGAGACAGACTTCAATGTAAGAATAACGAAGAGTAATGTGGAAGGAGAAGAGATGGAAGTGTGTCGTTGTAGGGTACAGTTTGGTTAATTCAAATCAGTTGTTAGTAAACAATACCTATAATACAGCATTATACGTATTGTAATCTTAATAAAATTTGGGTTTAAGAGTTGCTGTCACTCGTGTCACTTATTATAGATGTATAATTACTTGTTTTATAATGAGTTATCTCTATATGTTAAAATGACAGCAAACGTAATTTAAAATAAACTTGTTAGAAGTGTAGCGATTCTGTTCTTGTTTTAAGCCTGATCAGTTCAAACTTTAATGAGTTGATGAAGATTTTAGTAGCCTTTATATCTGTCTCTGAAAGAAAAAATAGTTTAGGGTAGAAGTAAGAAACTTCCATCCATAAGGATTTCCTCTTCCAAAACCATTTCTCGCATTACTTGTTGTACAAGATCCCAATCGTCATTTAACTGTCGAATCTCTGTTATAGGGTGCTTTTGACCATCTGCTAAGAAAGTTAGTAGCTGTTCTCTGATAAGCTCTTTCTCGTCCGTATCATCCTCTTGGGTATGTGAAAGGCAGACATCACATTGCTCACAGTCTTTTGACTTCGTTTCCCCGAAGTAAGATAGTAGTTGTCTGCTGCGACATACTCGTTCATTCTGTGCATAATTAACAACAGAATTGATACGCTTTATGAATTGCTCCTTTCTGTCCTCATACACACTCTTGTTAAGGATAACGTCAACGCCATCAACACGGTCTTGTGTGTAGCTGATTAGTGGTGTGTTCTTACGTGGAATGAAGTTGATAATACGCTTCTTGCTTAGATTAACCAATACCATATAGGTTTGGTTTCTGTCAAGTCCAGCTTCTTGTGCGATATAGCTTTCATCAATATATCCACTGTCAGAGAATAAACCACCATAGTTGCGGAGTAGGGCAGTGACGACATCATTCTCTTTGTCGGTAAGTGAGTCCAGTCGGTAGAGATCGTCTCTATTCAACAGGAAACGGACACGTGCCTTAGTGTCTGGATTCTGCTCATAATCAATATAGCCAGCTCGTTGAAGAATTGTTAGCGCTGCATTTACACGAATGGGAAAATGTTTGAAGGTGTTGCAAAACTTGTCAATAGGAAACTCAAAGATACATCCATAGCCACTTCCAACACCTATCTGATAGAAGTAAGCTAAGTGTTCGTATACTGTCTGGATATAGTCTTTAGGAGGGAAGGTATCTTCAATGCGTTTCTGCAGCGTACGGTTGTCGTGCCCATTGTAAAGGAGTACAGCATATGCCTTATTGCCATCACGTCCCGCACGTCCCGCCTCTTGAAAGTAAGCCTCCAAGGAACTTGGACTATCGATATGAATAACCACACGTACGTTAGGTTTGTCAATGCCCATACCAAAAGCATTTGTAGCAACCATAACGCGTATCTTATCGTTCTGCCAGTCGTTCTGCCGTTGGTCTTTAACGCCAGGTTCTAAGCCTGCATGATACCATGTAGCTGAAATCCCATGTTCTGTGAGTATTTGTGCAATCTCCTTCGTGCGTTTTCTGCTACGGCAATAGACGATAGCCGTCTTAGGTATAGATTGCAGGATATGCACCATCTCTGCATCTTTATCCTCAGTCTGACGCACGACATAAGCTAAGTTCTTACGCTCAAAGCTCATTCGAAAGACATTCTTCTCTTTAAAATCTAAACGGTCTTGGATGTCATCAACAACTTCTGGTGTGGCAGTTGCAGTTAAAGCGAGGATAGGTGCATCGGGAACTAACTTTCGAATGTCTGCAATCTGCAGGTAAGAAGGCCGAAAGTCATAGCCCCATTGGCTGATACAATGGGCTTCATCAACAGTGATGAAACTTACTTTTATGTGTCTTAATTTAGCCTGAAAGATATCAGAACCTATACGCTCAGGAGAAATATAAAGAAGTTTTATCCCTCCAAAGGTACAGTTCTCTAAGGTAGTAATGATGTCATTATGGCGCATACCTGAATAAATCGCAGCAGCCGTGATACCTTGATGACGAAGATGGTCTACCTGATCCTTCATTAGTGCAATAAGAGGAGTAATGACTAAGCATACTCCCTCTTGGGCTAATGCTGGCACTTGGAAGGTGAGAGACTTTCCTCCTCCTGTTGGCATTAGTCCTAAGGTATCCTTTCCTGAACCGATACTTTCGATAATATCTTTCTGTATACCACGAAAGTCAGGATAGCCCCAATATTGATGAAGAATGTCAAGGTAGGACATTTGAACTTTGAACTTTGAGGTTTGAACTTTGATGTTTGAACTTTAGGGGTTTGAAGGAAGCCTATTCGTTCGAGTACTAATAAAATTCAATCAATTGTCAAGACTCCTCAGTTGGTCTAATATCCTCTATCTGTAATTGGACTGCTCCACGCTTAAAGACATTATCCTCAATGGTGTAAGCTATGTCAAATGAGCGCTTTGACTTGATATAGCGGGCAGATGCACTCTGTCCAAAGGCTATACCATTCATTACGTTATTGGATTTAGAATCGACCAGTTCTAATTTGATATGCTCTTGCTCACGTCCAACAACCTTGCTGGTTCCGAAATCGTAGACATCTAACGTACAGAAGAGAGGTTTTGGGTTTCCTGGACCAAATGGTGCGAAGCGTTTCAAATCAGTATGCAGTTTCTTTGTGATATCCTTAAAGTCGATAACAGCATCAATATCCAAGATTGCTTCACGTTGTTCTGGTTCAATATGCTCTTCCACATATACTTGGAATCGTTTACGAAACTCCTTTACATCTGCCCATTTCATGGTTAGTCCTGCGGCATAAGTGTGTCCACCGAAGTTTAATAAGAGGTCACGACAACTCTTAATAGCTGCATATACGTCAAATCCTGCTACACTACGTGCAGAGCCTGTTGCAAGGTTCTCGTCACGTGTCAAGACTACTGTTGGACGGAAATAGATTTCTGTCAGACGAGAGGCTACGATTCCTATGACACCTTTTTTCCAATGCTCATCATAGAGAACAATGCTCGACTGATGCTTCTGACTTTCCAAGCGAGCCACAATCTGGTTAGCTTCTTCTGTCATCTGACGGTCTACATCCTTTCGCTGTTCGTTGTATTCGTCAATATGCTTTGCTTGATCAAGAGCCAGACTGTATTCTCTTTCAACAAGTAAGTCAACACTCTTCTTACCATTCTCCATACGTCCGCTGGCGTTGATACGTGGTCCAATCTTGAAGATAATATCGCTCATTGACAACTCACGACCATTCAGACCGCAAATATCTACAATAGCTTTCAGTCCAAGGCTTGGATTTTGATTCAACTGCTTTAGTCCGTGGAAGGCAAGGATACGGTTCTCATCCACGACAGGAACCAAATCCGCTGCTATGCTGACAGCACAGAAGTCGAGTAGGGGAACGAGACGAGAGAACGGAATATTATTGTTCTTTGCAAATGCCTGCATGAACTTAAAGCCTACACCGCATCCGCAAAGATTTTTGAAAGGATAAGAGTCATCTGGTCGTTTAGGGTTAAGGATTGCCACAGCGGGCGGCATTACCTCGTCAGGAACATGATGGTCACAGATGATGAAGTCTATTCCTTGCTCTTTAGCATAGGTTATCTCTTCAATTGCTTTGATTCCACAATCGAGGATGATGATAAGTTTTACTCCTGTCTCTTTAGCAAAGTCTATCCCTTTCTTACTAACTCCATATCCTTCGTCATAACGATCGGGAATGTAGTAGTCGATATTTGAATAGAACTGACGTAAGAATTTATACACCAACGCTACAGCCGTACAGCCGTCTACGTCATAATCTCCGTAGACAAGAATGCGCTCCTTATGGCCCATTGCATCATTGAGGCGATCAACAGCAGCATCCATATCCTTCATTAGGAAAGGATTGATGAGGTCTGCTAATTGTGGGCGGAAGAACCGTTTAGCCGCACTCTCCGTTGTTATACCACGACGAATGAGCAGCGAAGCGAGAATGGGACTAATCCCCAATTTCTCCCCTAAGTCTTTATCCGCATTGACCTGAGTATCTGCAGGTGGAGTGTAGTTCCATTTAAATTGCATTTTAAATTGTTTTTATTTCTGTCCGTAAAGGTACAAAAAAAATGGCAAATGAGAATGTTATGTGGCGTATTATTTGGTTCTGTGTTTTTATGATATTAGCCCTATTAGGCTAATTAGCCCAATTGATAACAACAATCCCGCTCCAAATCATTAGAGCGGGATTGATTATGATTTATAGATTGTTGAAATGATGATATCAGAAATGCTTGTTCTTTATTATCAATTCAACTTGTCTTATTCTTTTAGAGACCCATCTTCTTGCGGATGTCCTTAGGAATAGCGTTCTTGTTTACCATGTAGTCCATGGTGTTAGCTGCAATAAAGTTCTTGGTCATGTACCAGATACCCTTGTAGTCACCAGTCTCACCCCATGAGTTCTTTACCATATAGTACTCCTTACCATTCTGGTCTTTAGCGATACCGAAGATAAGCATACCATGGTCATCAGTAAGCTCCCAGTTGTCGAAGCGCTCCTGACGCTGCTGCTGTGTAGGAATAACCTCTGGTACGTTTACACCGAGTGAATCGATGATGTCTTTCTTCTTTGCAGCAGAAAGACCAAGCCAGTGAGCCATATCACTACCCTTCATGCTTTCAACCTTCTTACCATCAACCATATAAGCCAAACCCTTACGAGTGAAACCTGGCTCACTAACGTCGCCACCCCATGCTACAGTGTAGCCGTTCATGATAGCGTTATCAATGATACGCATCATCTCATCCATTGGGAGGTTATAAGACAATGGGAAGCGCCAGTTGTCCTGTACCTCAACGGCAAACTGTGAGTACAATGGGTGATGTGTGTAAGAAGTAATGGTTACATAGTCACTCCAGTTCAAACCAAGGCTTGCAGCGAAGCTCTTTGGAGTGTACTGCTTGCCTTCGTAAGTGAATGTCTCTGGACACTTGCCAAGATAAGCATCGAGGATACCCTGTAAGCCCTTCTTCCACTGACCAGAAATCTTGTTTGCCTTGTTGCGTGCAATACCATTTACGTATGGCTCTAACAAAGAGAAGAACTCATTGAAGTTGTTCAATGAATCGCCATAGAGTGAGCCTGGGAATGGCATAGCACTCTCTGGACAAATACCATGAGTCTCAAGGGTGTGCAATACATCGTATGCAGAACCACCTTGAGCAAACTGGCAATCACCATGGAAACGAACGACCTGAATAGCACGCTCCATATATGTCTTGTTAGCAACGAAACTCTCACAAAGGTCGTATGTCTTACCAGTCTTCTTCAAAATCTCAGCCTCGAAGTAGCTAAGAGTTGAGTAGTCCCAGCATGTACCTGAACGATTCTGGTCCTTAATACTTGTAATTGGAATCTGCTTTACTACAGTAAAAACAGGCTTGTTAGAGGTTGCACCCTCTTTCTTGTCTGCGGCATTAGCACCTATCGCAAGCAAAGCGAATAATGCTACTACTAAAGTTTTTTTCATAAGTTTTTCTTATAAATGGGGTTGCCGTTGTGAGTGATACTCTTGCGGCAACCTTGATGTAAATATTAATTATTAAAAAGTTCTATTATTTATCGGTTTGCGGCAATGAAGTCTTCAACATCCTGTGGATGATAAGGGATAATATCTTTACCTATGAATCGGCAACCATCCTTGGTGATGAGAAGATCGTCTTCAAGACGGATACCTCCGAAGTTCTTGTACTCATCTAACTTATCGAAGTTGAGGAAGTCGGCACAATGTTTCTTTGCACGCCACTCGTCAATCAATGCTGGGATAAAATAGATACCCGGTTCATCAGTAACAACAAAGCCCTCTTCCAAGCGACGACCCATACGTAAGCAGTTAGTACCAAACTGTTCAAGATTAGGACGTGTCTCTTCATCGAAGCCAACATTAATTTGATCGAAAGACTCCATATCGTGAACATCCATACCCATCATATGGCCAAGGCCATGAGGCAGGAACATAGCATGTGCACCTGCAGCTACAGCTGCATCAGTGTCGCCCTTTGCCAATCCGAGTTCTTTCATACGATCAAAGATAATACGGCAAATGGCAAAGTGTACGTCCATATACTTAACACCTGGCTTAGAAAGCTTTAGTGCTGCATCGTGGCACTCTTCTACGACCTTATAAATCTCCAATTGTTTCTGAGTGAATTTACCACTTACAGGAAATGTACGGGTATTATCAGAACAGTAGTGATTGACAGTCTCAGCACCACAGTCACAGAGAGCAAGGCGACCAGCCTCCAATACTGCCATCGAAGGATTGCCATGCATAATCTCACCATGCTGAGAGAAGATGGTTGGGAATGATACCATTGAACCATATGAGTTAGCGATACCGCTAACCTGACCACCAACGAACTGCTCTGTTACACCTGGCTTACCCAATATCATAGCAGTTGTGTGCATCTTGTAGCCGATAACAGCAGCACGCTCCAACTCCTCAATTTCTTCCTGTGTCTTTACAGAACGCATCTTGACAACCGCACGGATAAGTTCCATACTTGCTGACTCCTTCTGTTGATTAGGATGAATACCAAAGAGGTCGAATATTTGAATCTTAATATCAGCACGATAAGGAGGTAGGAAATGAATCTTACGATGCTCACGCAAGGCATTGTTACAAATGGTCTTTAGACCCTTCATGTTGACAGTATTGGCTACCCCAACAGCATCAGCCATATCTTTTACAGAGTCAACGCTACCGTACCATACAATGTCGTCGATATCAATGTCATCACCAACAAGTGTTTCTGTGTCATTGTCAATGTCAATAACACCAACTAATCCGTCACGTTTCTGACCAAAATAGTAGAGGAATGATGAATCCTGACGGAAAGGATAATATCCATTCGCAGGGAAGTTTGCAGGCGACTCATTGTTGCCAAAGAGAATAATAATACCCTCTCCAACAAGCTTCTTAAGCTCTGCACGGCGCTTTACATAGGTTTCTTTGTTAAACATATTTCAATTATTAGTTGGTTTGAATGCAAAGATAGTTATTTTTGTTTGAAAGTTATTAACTTTGCAGTTGTTTTTTAACGAGATTTTATGCAAATAGATGGGAATACGGGTTTAGTGTTAGAAGGTGGAGGGATGCGTGGTGTATTTACCTCTGGTGTTTTGGATGCTTTTATGAAATATAAGCTCTATTTTCATTACATTGTTGCAGTATCTGCAGGAGCGTGTAATGGTTTGTCGTATGCCAGTCGTCAACCACGTCGTGCTCGTATTTCCAATATTGATATGCTTGCCAAATATGATTACATAGGCTTGCGCCATCTCGTTACGCAGGGATGTATTTTCGACCCAGATTTACTTTATCATCGTTTCCCTTATGAGCTTATTCCTTTTGATTATGAAGAGTATTTCCATAATTGTAGGAATGGAGATATCTTTGAGATGGTGGTAACAAACTGTCAGACTGGTTTTGCAGAATATCTCTCAGAATCGTCAGGTGATACGCATCGTCTTAATGCATTGGCACGTGCATCTTCAAGTCTTCCTTATGTTAGTAAGATTGTCGAGGTGGATGGTAAAGAATTATTGGATGGTGGTATTGTCGACTCTATTCCTATACTGCGTTCTATAGAGACTGGACACGAGACAAATGTGGTCATCAGTACGCGTAATAAAGGTTGGAGAGATTCTGGGCGTGACCATAAACAACCCAAGTTTATCTATCGTAACTATCCACGTTTACGTGTTGCATTGAGTCGTAGAATAGAAGCATATAATCGTCAGCTTGACTTAGTGGATGAACTGGAAGAGCAAGGGAAGATTCTTGTTATTCGTCCAGAAGAACCTATTGTTGTAGGACGAATGGAGAAAGATGTTGATAAGCTTGAGCATCTCTATGAGGAAGGCTTCCGATTAGGCGAACGATTTGTGAAGGAGCACCTTCCTTATCTTCTCTAAAAATGACGTAAATATCTATTGTACAAATGAATATTTAGAAGAATGGGGACTGTCTATAGTTTTGGTAGATAGTTCTCATTTCTTATTGTTATTTTGCTTATTCCTTCTTTTGCAATCATAATCGTATCCTCCATTATATCCTTTTTAATACTCGAAAAGTCACCGACAACGCCTTGAAAAATCATTACATAATTTCAAATAAAACATTCATAAATAACGCCAAAAGTATAAACAAGTGGTAGTTTTGTAACAATCAGATAATCAAACAGTTATAGAACTACAACATAAAAGGTGCTTAATTGGACTTCAAAAGGGCGTTAGTAAGGGTCTTAAAGGGCACCTTTTGCAAGCCAATAAGGCATCTTTTAGAAGCCAAAAGAGTATGTATTGGTTTTGAGTTATGTGAAAATAGTTTACAAATAGCTAATGATAGAGGCATAAGTTATTTATAGATTACGAATAGCGATAATATCTATTTGTCTTTTATAGTGCAGTTATCCTCCTTTGTGAGACCAACTAATTTGAGATAGTAATACCCTACAAGAGTATAACTCTTTATTCTATTTCTAATCTATGCATTTAACCGAAGAACCAGAAAAATAGGGAATCTAAGTGATAAAACTACCACAAAGATTCTTTTTACAACCTACCTTAATATATTTTCTTACTTCTTATTTTCCCTTTCTAAATACTTTTTCTTATCTTTGCACAACATATTAAAATAAGAAAACGAATGAAGAAGATAAATTTTCTCCTTGTTGTGTTAGCTGCAATGTTGGCGTTTAGTTCATGTAATAAGACTGAGACTTATGCTGATCAGTTGGAGAGAGAGACAGAAGCGATTAACTCTTTTATAGTCAAGAAAGGTATAAAAGTAATTAGCGAAGAGCAGTTTGCAAAACAAGGGAATACTACAGATACAACGAAGAATCAGTATGTTCTTTTCCCAAATACTGGTGTTTACATGCAGATTGTTGAGAAAGGAACTGGCGAAGTAATTAAGAAAGGAGAGACTGCTACTGTTCTTTGTCGTTTCACAGAACGTAACCTTCTCAGAGACACTTTGCAGTTGTCTAATCAGTTCCTTATCTTTGGTCCTAAGGTAGATAAGATGTCGGTTACAAACACAAGTGGAACATACACCGCCTCATTTGACCCTACTTCCAGTGTGATGGCTGACATCTACAAGAGTACTTCTGTTCCAGCAGGTTGGTTGGTTCCAATGCCTTATATTGCTCTTGGTAGACTGGTAAATGCTTCATCTAAGTTGTCACACGTGAGACTTATCGTTCCTTCACAGCAGGGACAGCTTAATGCTTCAAAGGCAGTCTATCCTTGCTATTATGACCTTACTTTCCAGAGAGGTCTTTAATGAATGGTGAAGAAGGAAGAAGTAAAAGAGTAGATCGAGAAAAATCAATAACGCAAGAGAACAATAAGGGGAATACCCTTCAAACATATTTTAAGTATGACGCTTATTAAATCTATTTCCGGCATCCGTGGAACTATCGGAGGTCGTGCGGGGGATACACTGAACCCGCTGGATATTGTTAAATTCGTTTCAGCATACGCTACTTTCATTGCACGTAAGCACCCTGGAAAGAAGCTAAAAATTGTTGTTGGACGTGATGCACGTATCTCTGGTCCAATGGTTAAGAATGTTGTATGCGGTACGCTGATGGGTATTGGTGCAGATGTTGTGAACATTGGTTTGGCTACAACACCTACAACAGAGTTAGCTGTACGTATGAGTGGTGCAGATGGTGGTATCATTATCACTGCTTCTCACAACCCACGCCATTGGAATGCTTTAAAACTTCTGAATGAGGAGGGCGAGTTCCTTACAGCAGCTGATGGTGCTGAGGTCTTGGATATCGCAGAGCGTGAGGACTTCGTTTATGCAGATGTAGATGGTTTGGGTAGTTATACTGATGACGATTCATTTGATGAGCGCCATATAGAAGAGGTGATGAACCTTGAATTGCTCGACCTTGAGGCTGTTAAGAGGCGTAAGTTCCGTGTCGTAGTTGATTCTATCAATTCTGTTGGTGGTGTTATCCTGCCTAAGCTTCTCGATCGTTTAGGGGTTGAATATAAGTTCTTGAATGGAGAAGCAACAGGCGACTTTGCTCACAATCCAGAGCCAATCGCAGCAAACCTCACAGGTATCATGGACGAGGTTGCCAAGGGTGGTTACGATTTGGGTATCGTTGTTGACCCTGATGTAGACCGTTTGGCATTCATTCAGGAGGATGGTAAGATGTATGGTGAGGAGTACACACTCGTCACAGTGGCAGATTATATCCTCGAGCATGTGAAGGGTAATACTGTTAGCAACCTCTCTTCAACTCGTGCTTTGCGTGATGTAACAGAGAAGCATGGCGGTAAGTATTATGCTTCTGCTGTTGGTGAAGTGAATGTTACCACAAAGATGAAGGAGGTAAGTGCTGTTATCGGTGGTGAAGGCAATGGTGGTGTAATCTATCCAGAAAGCCATTATGGCCGTGATGCCCTTGTTGGTATTGCGCTCTTCCTTAGCTCTTTGGCACAAAAAGGACTGAAGGCAAGCGAACTTCGCAAGACTTTCCCAGAGTATTTCATAGCAAAGAATCGTATCGACCTTACTCCTGATACAGACGTTGATGCAATCCTTGTGCGTGTGAAAGAACTTTATGGACAGGAGAAGGATGTACAGGTAACTGATATTGATGGCGTTAAGCTCGACTTCCCTGATGCTTGGGTTCACCTCCGCAAGTCAAATACAGAGCCAATTATCCGTGTTTACAGCGAGGCAAACACAATGGAGGCTGCTGATGCATTAGGCAAGAAATTAATGCAGGTAGTTTACGATATGCAGTAAACTTAACCTTGTAATATATAGAAGAAGAGGATACTTTGGAAATGTTCCGAAGCATCCTCTTTTTCGTTGATAGCCGTTTTATGTAATATTTCATCACCACCTTATATCTGTCTTTCTGTTGACTTATAAGGTATAGGAGAATTCTGTTCTATACCTCTGTATACGCTCTTTCAATTTTGTGTTAAGGTGCAGCATGAAATGTGTTTACTATCAGCTGATCCCGTGCGAAGCTATTGCATGAAAAGAAAAAGTATAGATTTGCAATTGGAAGAGGGGCTTATAGTCATTTATTCGGAATATTATATGTATCTTTGCGGTATCATCCATTAAAAGAGAAGGAGACGATTATGAAATATCCTATCGGTATACAGAGTTTTGAAAGTTTAAGAAAAGAAAACTATGTGTATGTTGACAAGACGGAGATGGTATATGAACTGGCTGAAAGAGGAAAGTATTACTTTCTTAGCCGCCCACGTCGTTTTGGCAAGAGTCTACTCGTTTCCACGATTGAAGCCTATTTCTCAGGACGGAAGGACTTGTTTAAAGGCTTGGCAATAGATGAACTGGAAAAAGACTGGGAATGTCATCCTATCTTACATCTTGACCTAAATACAGAACGTTATAATACAGTTGACTCCTTGACAGACAAGTTGGAAGCCAACCTTAATGACTGGGAGCAGTTGTATGGTAAGAACCCAGTCGCAAAGTCTTTTGCTACTCGTTTTGAGTATGTCATTCGATATGCTTATGAAAAGACAGGCCACCCTGTGGTAATTCTTGTTGATGAGTATGATAAGCCAATGTTGCAAGCTATTGGTAATGAAGAGCTGCAAAACGAATATCGTGGGATTTTAAAAGGATTTTATGGTGCCCTGAAGTCGCAGGATCGTTATATACGTTTTGCTCTACTCACGGGTGTTACGAAGTTCGGAAAAGTGAGTGTATTCAGTGATTTGAATAATCTGCAGGACCTCTCAATGGATGCGAGATATCAAGCACTATGTGGTATGACAGAGGGCGAGGTTGTACATTATTTTGGCGAACCAATCCGTGCATTGGCTATCAAGAACAAACTGAGTGAAGAAGAAACGCTTGCCAGATTGAAGAAACGTTATGATGGTTATCATTTTGTTGAGAACGGTATCGGTATCTATAATCCTTTTAGTCTGTTAAATACTTTTGAACGATTACAGTTTGGTAGTTACTGGTTTGAGACAGGAACACCATCTTATCTTGTTGAACTGTTGAAGCGTGATGACTATGTTCTGCCACATCTGACAGAAGAAGTTTCTACGGCTGACGTTTTGAATAGTATTGATGTCGTTTCTAATAATCCAATCTCTGTGCTCTATCAGAGTGGCTATCTTACAATCAAGGATTACAATGCTGAATTCGGGGAATATAGATTGGGCTTTCCTAATGAGGAGGTAGAAGAAGGGTTCCTACGCTATCTTCTTCCTTATTATACTGGTTTGCACGATGTGACAACTCCCTTCTCCATGAGCCAGTTCATTGGTGATCTCCGATCTGGTCGTCCAGAACAGTTTATGCAACGAATAGCATCCCTCTTCTCAGATACAGACTATAAGATTGTTGGTAATTCTGAACTCTATTTTCAGAATGCTTTTTATCTTGTCGCTAAGATGATGGGCTTCTACACAAAGGTGGAACGGACGACGAGTAATGGTCGGATGGATCTAACGATAGAAACTAAGGATTATGTTTATATCGTGGAGTTTAAGTTAGATGGGTCGGCTGATGTAGCCTTGCAGCAGATTAATGAAAAGGGCTATGATAAACCATTCTTGATGGATGAACGTCACCTCTATAAGATTGGTGTGAATTTCTCTTTGGAGAAACGTTGTATTGATGCGTGGAGGATAGAACCTGCTCCGTAAGTGGGAGCTTACAATAAACAGTAGACAATTATTCTGCACCTCACGTCTATATGCCATCATTCTCAGTCTATTGTAGAATGTAATTAGAGCAAAAAATATTACTTTTCAATAGCATTTGTCAACTTTTTACTTGCTTTTTTCCTATTTATTTTCTTACTTTGTAGTGATAGTTATAAAGCCTAAAGCATAATGTCATATATGCTTGTATACGACTGAAAAATAGCAGTAAGATGGATAGAAGGAAGATAATTTGTGTGGTCTTTGGTGTGATGACACTTCCTGCTGTTGCACAGACTGATTCTGTATCAAAGAATGTTCAGCTGAAGGAGGTGGTTGTTGCAGGTGATATGGCGAAACGAGAGGTGGATCATATCGACTGTATTCCTACTCCGAAACAGCGGAAGCATGCTCATTCTGGATTTGAGCTTATAAGGAATATGATGTTGGCTGGTGTCAATGTGGATATTGAGAATGGTGTTATAACAACGCCAGCGGGTACGGCAACGCTGTATATCAACGGCAGGAAGGCTTCTGTGAGAGAGGTAACTTCGTTACGTCCAAAGGATATCCTGCGTGTAGAATATTATGATATGCCTACGGGAAAGTATGCTAACGACAAGGCTGTGATAAACTATATTGTTAAGACTTATACTTCAGGTGGTTATACACAAGTGGATGCTTTGCAGGGAGTAGGCTATCTGAGGGGTGATTACAACCTTACCTCAAAGTATAGTCTTGGGTATTATAATGTTAATCTATGGGCAGGTAGCAGTGTACAGAACCCTAAGGTTTATGGTGAAACTACGACAGATTATCTGCTGGATAACCCTATTCACAAGCAAGAGACAGCGTATGATACTGATATGAAGAGTATAGGTCGTTACGTTAATGCCAGTCTTAGTCGGAGGACGGAGCGTACAACGTGGATGATTAGAAGCGGTGTTGAAGTCAGTACAAGGCGTGATGATGTCTTGAATGGTAGTTTGATATATACGGGCTATACCGTTCCTTTGTCGTTTATGAATAATGTTCTTGAGCATGATAAGACTGTAAAACCCACCCTTTCTCTTTACTTTAATCGTATTTTCAAGGGTGGAAAGAGTCTTGAATGTTCGTTGGATGGTTATTATGCACGTAATACTTATAAGCGTAAAAGCCTTGAAGACAGAGCTTTCTTGAGTGATGTGAAAGAAGATTATACGTATCTAAACTTTAATTCAAGCTATGTGATGCCCCTTCCCAAGGGACATAATCTAACGTTTAGTCTGATTGAATTCTTGAAGATAAGTCAAGATGAGTATAGAGGTAGTTCTCCGAGTCTGCAGCATCTGCGGTCTTCTGAATCCTTGTTTTTTGTTGATTATGCGAAGCGGTGGGGGAGAAAGGTAATGTTGGTGGCTCGTCCTGGTGTGTCTTACCTTGCTTACAAGTTGCGTGGAGAGAAGGAGGTGACACATCTGGCACCACGTTTTTACTCAATGTTTTCGTGGAGTCCAAATCAGCATCAGGCTTTACAACTGTTCTTTGCTTTAGGAAATACGTTCCCGACACTGAATACTGTGAATGCTGCAGAGCAACAGGTAGATCGTGTCTTGGTGCGTCGTGGTAACCCTACGATGGATAATTCCACGCTACTTGGTCCTGCTTTGACTTATTCACTCACCTTTAAGAAGTGGTCTGCCTTACTCTCTGCCAACTATGAATATATGAGTAATGCTATTGCCAATGTTTTTCTAAAAGATAATAACAGACTGATAAATACTTATTCGAGCGATACACGCTATCATCAATACCAACTGTTGCTCTCTGCAACGTGGAAGGCTATGAGTGATTTTAATGTGAAATGGGAAGGTGGATATGATTATTACCGTGTAAGCGGAGCTGCCGACGAACGTTTAGGATGCTGCTATGCACGTATGGAAACTCATTATTACTTGGGCGATTTCTCGCTCTCAGCATCCGCACAGACTGCTCACAAGGATTTAATAGGCTGCCAAGAGCGTGTACACCTACCATTCCTCTATGATTTATCAGTAGAATGGAGTCACGCAAATCTGGCAGTAGTTGTTACAGCACGGAATCTCTTTATGCAAGGAAATGAGCGTACACGAAGTTTATTAGCCTCTAACTACCAGTGTTATGGGCGTGATGTTAGCGAACGGGACAATTCTTTTGCTTCTGTAAAAGTAGCCTATTCTCTTGACTATGGTAAGAAGGTTAACCATTCTCCTAAGTATGAATCGAAGGCTGCAGAAAGCTCAATATTGAAGTGATGAGTGTTCATAGCGTAGATTACTTGTCTGCTTAATCTCCTTTTTGGAGTTTAGTAGACCACAATTTGTAGTGCTTTTCTGAAAAAGATAGTCCATGACGCTCGATCCTTGTAATATATGGGTTTAATATTTCTCTTCCTTTATACGTGAGTTATTTGCGTATTAATATATGCAAGAATCAAGTCAATAAGAAGTTTATTTTTCATCTCCATTCATTTTGTTGATGCTCCGCACATGTGGTGTTGATGCTCCGCACCATTGGTGCGAGGCGTTAGCACCAATGGTGCGGAGCACTAAACACAATGCTATGGATAGCCTTTTTGGCTATGCTTTACCATAGATAGAGTTATTAGGAATAGGTTATAACGCTATTCTCGTTTAATCCATTTCAGAATTGTTGGGTCTTTTAACTTGTTATCTTCAGCAAGGAGTACCATTTTAGAAACAATCTCCACGGTTTGGGGGTCTTCATCCATAAATGGGAGATAGAGCTTCCCACGGTGCTGACTGTGTACAGGAATGATAGGAATCTCTACGCCACCAACCTGACGCACATTGCCAGAACCGAGGTGAATAGTATAGTCGGCAAGTGAGCCTTTAACATGAATAAAGTTGTCTGAAACTGTTACATTCTTCAATTTCATTAGCTCGGCAGTACATTTGATAATTGCTGCACGCAGTTCCTTCGTTGAGTTTCCAGTCTCTGGGTCGACACCACCGACGAAGGCAATGCTAACCGTCATGTCTACATCACGCATCACTTCGCTGTAGAGAATTGGGTCAATATCCGCAATCTTCAGTCGATTGTAAGTGCGTGTAGATGAGAAGTATACATACTCAATGGCTGGTGCTTCTATATCAGCAGGAGTAAACCAGTTGGCTTGTGCATAGAGTTCAACCGAGATTCCTTGGCGATAGAATACCTTGCGCAGACCTCCTTCATAGTCTGCACTCCATCCACGGCTACGCAGTGCAGCTGCTGCCTGCTTCACCTGAATCTGATACCCACTGTAACGAAGTGACTCGTTTTGTTCAGCTTCATCAGGTGTCGGGATGTAAATCTCACGGAATATCTGTTTGAAAGGTTGTACAATCTTCTTGTTGAAGACGAAGTTTTGCCACGCTGACCACGTGCCGTCGGCATAGAGTTGCTGGGCGTGGGTAATGATAATGGGCTCGTCTGCTTTTATCTTCTGGACGCCATTGAGTGTTTCCAGTCCCTCGTTGGTATAGAAACCTGTGGTTGTTCCTTGCCGGAGGAGCAGTAGGCGGAACATCGGACTGACGATAGGATTCTCAGCAATCACCTTTACATCTTGTGGACGTAATGGTGTCTGGCGTATCATCATATCCTCCATCATCGTGCGGGCACGCTTTCTCTGCTTTGTCCACTCCTTGCCCATAGCGGCAATATTGAGGTAGTCAGGGTGCTTCTTAATCTTTGCAGGTACCGTTTTCAGCACCTTCTCACCTTGTTGAATGATGAGTTTGTTGGTGCCATCCTCTGCTAACTGTAGCTTCAAAGAGTATCCCTCCACGTTGATTCCTTGCAGGAAAGCAGCGTTGTCAGTCACCTGCTGGCTCTCCATACGCCACGTTAGCTGTATCGGGTCAGCATATCCGGCACCGCGTGAGAGGTTGAGTAAGGCAATCTCGCATACTCTCTTCTCTGATGCCTGACGCTGTGCGCCATACTGCTTAGACTCTTTCAGAAAGGCTTGTATAAGCTGATAGCGTCGTTGCAAAGCCTTGTCGCTCTTGTCTGGAATCAGTCCTAATGAACATACGGCATCCTTGTTGCGCTTGGAGTGTATCTGTTCTGTGATGGTTTCTTCGTCTATCTTGCCGAGAGCCGTGTCTGCAAAGCGACGTGCCCGACTGTGATAGTTGCTGTTTCCGATGTATCGTGCAGCCTTGTAGAACAGGTCGAAACGCTTTTCTCCAACCACGGTATAAGCCTCGTGGAAGAGTTTTTCGTCAAAGGCTCCATCGGCAAGATCAGCTGGGTCAAGGTCGGTGAAGAGTGCCGTTGCTGCCCTCTTCTCGTCTTCACCCATCTCCTTTGTATGTGCAATGAAGTAGTAATAGGCAAGATCGAAGCCTTCCCAGTTGAGATACGCTTTGATAAGTGGAACCCACTGCGGTGCAAAATACGCCAACTCTAAGAGTCTGTCGTCTTTAATCGTCTTGAGTATTTCTGGCGTATCTGTTTCGAGTGGGAAGGTACGCTCAATGATATCGGTCAGCACTGCACGCTTTTCAGTTCCGTAGCTACTTGCTATCAGGTGGTCTTTGCCTAATGCTTTCATTGCCGTAACCATATACTCAGCACCCTGAAGCACCATTGCGTTACTTATACGGATGATGATATTAGAGGCTGTTGTCGGTGCATTGAGGCGGGTCATCTCAATCTTGAAGAGGTGTTGAGCTATCTTGTTGATGATTCTCTCCAGGTTCTTGTAAGTCTCTTTGCCATAACGTGCGTCAACGTTCTTCTCATCTTCATATAGTAAAGTAAGTCGGTGGCCTCGTGTGTTATAGATATAATCTCCTGCATTACGTAGTTCTTCTCCTTCGTCATTCAGCAGTAACTCCATAAAGGCATCGTCAGACAGCTTGCCTTGAAGATTGTAACGCGACAATATGAGTGCATCAATCGTATAGTATGAATAGTATAGGTTCTTGTCCATTCGGGCTATTGGCGCATACTTCCCATACATTGCCATTGTCATATCTGCGAGGAGTTTGAAATCTTCGTCTGTCCTCCAGTTTTTTTCTGCGAACCTCATTGCCATGTGAAAGAGCCTGCTATGGAACACGTGTCCATCATCGTTTGAACCATAACGGAAATTTCTTATGTACTTATTAGTCGGACAGTAGAAGAATATCAGTGCGAGAAGGGTATAGGCTTGACGGAAGATCAGGGAAGGGTTCTTCTTTCCTAAATCATCGAGCAAAGTCTGTATGATAAGCTGGAAATGGCTGGTATACTTCCAACTTTCTATGTCTTTCACATTCTTGAATGGATAGTTGTCTGCATCCAGTTCCACAATTTCCCTGCTATAGCTGTCATCAAGTACAGAAAGCATTATATCGATACCTAACAGGTCCTCGTCTTTGAGGGGATGAGCCGCAAGAAAACCTTTCCAAAGTTCAGGATAAGGAAGTGTGTCAAGGGTATGCTCGTCAGACGTAAAGGAAAGATAACTGTCACCAATGGTTTGGGTTCCTCCCCAATAGCTCTTATACTCTTTGTCAGCATTGTCCTCTATAATCTTTTCCAGTTCGGTGTATAGCTTGTGAAGTTCGTCAATGGTGTAGGTAAAGACAGAGCTTGCATCTGCACGCTTTTTGCCGGTAATCTTATTGAATACCTTACTAAGGAACGACTGCGAATCATTCTTTGTCAAGAAAGGATCGGATAGCTTAATAGTCGGAATGTCTCCCGTCTTGTACAGACCGTAACCACCTTCTGCACCGGGATAGGTTGTAGGAGCAGTTGTACTTGTCTCTTCACTTATAGGAGCAAAGTCCTTTGTAAGCTGTTTGCTACTTTCCCTAAGCTCAGTCAAAGCGGCTGTTATATAGTCTCCCTTCGTTGTCTGCAAGCGCTCGTATGATGCTTTCAACTGTTCGTAGGGCAACGTAAGTAGTACACGTACAGCCATACTACGTGTATCAGAAACCTTGGATTTTAGTTTCTTCTCTATCTCCTTGATATCTGTTGTGGTAAATTCTTCCTTGGAGAAGAAGGTCAAGAGAAAGTCAAAGCCCTCTTTCTCATAGCCAAAGATATTCTTAACAAGGAACTGACGACGTGCTTCAGGACTGCCTAAGGGGTAATATTCCTTCATAAAGGTGTATAAAGGCTTCTTTTTCTCATCCTCTTGGCTATAGTTATAATATCTTATGAAGTGCACTCCCCAGTTAGGCATCTTTTCAAGAAGGATATGGTCAATCGTTTCCTGTGTCTTCATTTGGCTGGCAAGTACCCACAGGGCATTGATGAAGTGTTCGCGTGAAAGACGGATATTGAACCATTCAAAGCCTTTGAAGGTGAAGTCTGTGTTATTCTTAATCTCCTTCTCCCATTTCGCTATCTCATCAAAAAACTTTTGGAAAAGTTCACGTTGCTTTCCCGAAACGCGGTCAACCTTTCCATATTCATACTTATCCTCCCTGGCTGTACAACTTAATTGTTGTATGAAGAAAGCCTTTACGAAAGGATCATCCAGATGCTTTACAAAGAACTCGAGGTGGTCAGTAACTTTGAAATGGCTTGAACGGTCAAGATAGTAGATGGCTGCAATACGGTTCTGGAGAGGGGCATCGTCATCAATTAACTGTAAGGCATCACGCTGTGCAATACTGAAATCCTCAGCGCCAGCCGTATATAAAGCGACGTAAACGAGTAGTGCATTCGGATCTGTATAGGCTTTTACGCGTTCCTCTGGGTGAGTTAAGAACAGATGAATTCCTTCGAAGATAGTTTTGATATCCTTGTCGGTAACAGACTCATAGCCGATACTAACCCACGTCTGAACAGATCGTCTAACGGAACTATAACGCAGAAGGCCTTCTTCGGCAATGACATCCAACATTCGTTTGTAGAATGTCAGGCTGTATTCATTACCACATTCTACGATACTCTGGCGCAGACCCTCCTGTAGTTTTGCAGCCCTCAGCACGTTGAGGAGGAGGGTATGCAACTCTTCGTTATTATTAGATTCTATGGCTGTGATGAGGCTTTGCGTAAGGATTCCGACGTTATTTTCACTGGTCAGTACCTCTTTTACTGCCTCAATAGTTTCTGATTTTCCCTGCTGGATGGCAGCTGTAAGTACAGGAGTAAATGAAAGGTAATAGCTGGTTATATCAGGGTATTGTCCACGGATTAGCTCGTCAATGGTGAGACCGTAGGCAGCTGCGGCAAAGAAGGCACGCATAGTGTCAGATATATCATATGCTATCTCCTGTAAATCAATGTCTTTTCTTACATCTATACGATAGATACCTTTCGTATGAGAGAATTCTTCGAGCTGTTTCAAATGTAGTTCTAAAAGCTGAGAATAGTCCTTTGGAAGAATGTGAGGAAGGTTTGCACCTGCAGAAATAAGTTCTTTAATGGTACGGAAAGGAAGCTTCTCTTCGTCATAACCTTTGTAAAAAACATTTCGGTAGTAATTGAATTGATAGTCTTCTTCCTTGCATTTGTTTACAAATCTTTTCTCCCATATATTGCATTGGGATAGGTTGATGCTATTGATATATTGTTGACAGTGTTCCTGCAACTCCTTCTTTGTTTTCATATTTTATTCCTTTCAATAAGTTTTTAGATGGTAAAAGTGTTCCAGACAATGCGAATTTGCTGGTTAATAAGACTTATAAAGTAGCGATTTTTGCTGAATCTAAGCCTTTTCCTCTCACAATTTTCTCTCTAAGTTTAACCTTAAAAATAAAGACCTGTGAGCATTGTGAGTCTGAGAAAGACGACTTCTGCTCCTTGGCAGAGGGTGATAGGGGCATTCCATTCCGTTACTTCTTCACCGTTGATGAATACTCTGAAGAGACCGTCATTGTATGCCTGCTTTGTTCGTTCCATCGCTTTTTCTATCGTATCGTGGTTTTCTCCATAGTTTTCAGCAAAGCGGATGCGTCCTTCCTCAGCCTGTTCGGCAATCTCACTGTCGGACAAAGCGTGGTTCTCTTTTGGGGTCTGCGCTTCTGTTAAGCCTTTTTGGGTTAAGATGTAGAGTAGAACTCCGAGTGTATTGACAGTTTCATCAATCTCTATAGGATGCCTGCCTAATTCCTTTCTACTTCCCAGCTTCTTTTTTATAATGTATATTTCCATTTGTTTAGGGATTTCTTCCTTTTGCAAATATAGGAAATAATTGGTAAACAAATGAATATTATTCCATTTCTTTGGCTGTGGAGGGAGTAAGGTTTTTGGTAATTACAAGAAAGGGTATTAGCTATGTTTGGAGTTGAACTGAACACACCTATTGGGGGCATGAGGATATTTCGTGGATAAGTAGTTTTTTGAGTTTTAATGTATGGTACATGATAACAAGCTTTATTTATCTTATCAATCGTATTCAGCGCATGTATCTTTCTTACTTCTCTTTGGAAAGTGATTGTTGTTTTGGAGTGAGGTGGAGGAAGATGTTGTTTTATGTTTCGAAATCGTTTTCAATTTGCTGTCATTACTGTCACATAAAGATGCTATATAACTAATTAATTTTCAGTGATGTTATACGAAATGTTAAAAGTGACAGCAAACTAAAATAAAAATATCCTTGTAATATGTGTAATCGTTTCTCTTGTTAATGGAGTCTTTGTCACTCCAAATATTGAAAGACTTATTTGTATAAGTTTATTACGGTCTTATTCGCAAGCAGTGATTCTATGTGCTATTAGCTTTTTATTATTGCTTTAAGCGTTGTCATATCTCAGTCAATAATTAGTAATTTTTTTACTTCACTTGTGGTATTTAAAATATCTACTGTGCCGAAATTGGGGTCAGTCCTAAAACCCAGTTGCAAGTCTACCCTCTTAAGCACATAATTTCATAAGTATTTATTACCTTTGCATCATGAAGAGTCACCAATTATTACGTTGCATCTTTCCAGATGTACTTGCCGACTACTTTGATGTGGTCGATATTCAAGAGAGTGTTTCTCAGTTTGATTTTTGGCTTGACGAGCGTAATTTTATGGAAAAGTCAGACCATAAGTTAGGCACCGTAAGCAGTTATGGTTTTACCAGCGAGCGTGTTATTCAGGACTTCCCCCTTCGTGGCAAAGCAGTTTACCTCCATGTTCGCCGTCGCAAATGGCGTGACAGTTCCAACGGAGAGATATTTACTTATTCATATGATGATTTGACGGCTGAGGGCAGTAAACTATCCCCCGAGTTCGTTTCTTTTTTAAAAGAATAGAATTGAGTCCACTGCAGAGAGCATCGCAAGTATCGGTGCTCACTATGGCGTAAATGGCAAGCTGTTATCCACACAGTACAAGGAACATCTCAGTGATTATCGTAGCTGGGATCAGTTAGATCATGCTCAAGACTGGCTATTGTTTGAAGACAACATAGGAGAGAATCTAAGTATTGATGAGACCTGTCTAAGTAGTGGCGAGGTTTATACTTTTCTGACCAACAAGGCGGGAAAGGGCAGAAAAGGGACTTTGGTAGCTGTGGTTAAAGGGACCAAGGCTGAGGACGTCATCCAAATTCTCAAGACGATAAACCTTTCTAAACGGGAGACTGTCAAAGAGATAACACTCGATTTATCATCTTCTATGATGCGTATAGCCCGCTCTGTTTTTCCCAAAGCACTTATTACCAATGACAGATTTCATGTACAGAAACTATATTATGATGCTCTGGATGACATGCGTATCGCTTACCGATGGATGGCAAGAGATAAAGAGAATGAGGAGATAAAAGAAGCTAAAAGTAAGGGAAAGGAATATATACCATTTAGATACAGCAATGGTGACACGCGTAAGCAGTTGCTCGCCAGAGCAAAGTTCATATTGACCAAGCACAAGACCAAGTGGACTGAAACACAGAAAGGTAGGGCACAAATCATCTTTGAACATTATCCGACACTGAAAAAGGCATATGACTTGGCTATGAAACTTACCGATATTTATAACATCAAGAGCATCAAGGATGCTGCAAGGCTGAAGCTGGCAAAATGGTTTAATGAGGTTGAAGAGCTGGGAGTGGACAATTTCTACACAGTGATTGACACGTTTGAAAATCATTATCAAACCATACTCAATTTCTTTGTAAACAGAGCTACGAATGCAAATGCCGAGTCATTCAATGCTAAGGTTAAGGCATTCAGGGCACAGTTCAGAGGAGTCACAGATATTCCTTTCTTTTTATATAGGCTTATGAAATTATGTGCTTAAGAGGGTAGACTTGCAACTGGGTTTTAGGACTGACCCAGGTTAAGGCATTCAGGGCACAGTTCAGAGGAGTCACAGATATTCCTTTCTTTTTATATAGGCTTATGAAATTGTGTGCTTAAGAGGATAGGCTTGCAACTGGGTTTTAGGACTGACCCCGAAATTGAGTGCTTAAGAGAATAGACTTGCAACTGGGTTTTAGGACTGACCCTATCTTTGCATAGTGGCAGTGATATACAAAAGAAAAAGCGGAGGTCTTTAAAAGACTTCCGCTTAATTCTTGAAGGGTGGGTGGTGGGATTCGAACCCACGACATTCAGAACCACAATCTGACGCTCTAACCAACTGAACTACATCCACCATATTGGCTATTTCTTTTTAGCGAGTGCAAAGGTACGGGTTTTATTTGGACTGACCAAATATTTCCCGTACTTTTTTATTATTTTCCCTTATTTTGCTGGCGCAGCTGGTGTTGCAGCTGGAGTAGCAGGTGCCTGTGCTGCTGGAGCAGCCTGCTTCTGCTGGCTTGCACCGAAGTTAGGCAAGTTGTTTGGGTTTGTTGTATTGTCATCCAATGCAGCTTTCTCAACAACACTTGCATCTGTGGTTGCTGATGGTGCAACGTAAGCACTTGCTACGCTGATAATAACCATTGCGATAGCTAAGCCCCATGTAGTCTTCTCTACAAAGTCTGTAGTTTTGCGAACACCCATGATAGCATTAGATGATGAGAAGTTTGATGAAAGACCACCGCCCTTTGATTCTTGAATCAGAACGACACCAATCATCAAGAGTGCTGCAATCACGATAAGGATTACGAATAACGTGTACATTTTCTTGTCTTATTTTTTATTGTTATTTATTATCAATTTCTCCAAAAAACGTATTTGGTCTGCAAAGTAACGATTTTTTTTCGGATATACCAAATTTAATCGCCTAATAATTTCCAATGCTTTAGAATATCGACCTTGCTTTATATAAATTCTTGCTAATGTCTCAGTAAAGTAGCCAGTATCTTCATTTTCAGCTGCCTCATTGTGATCATTCTCTTCAGGTTCATACTCAGTCTCGTCTTGTAAAGTGATTTTTCCCCCTTCATTATAGATGAAATCGTCGATAAGTTCTTGTCCTCTTAGCTGTGGCGTGATATCCTCATTCTGCTTACTTTCACTCTCCAACAGATAAGCAACGTAGTCCACAGTGGCATCAGCAGGTGTCGGTTTGCGCCTTCCTTCTGTTTCCTTTGTTGTATCTTCATCTTCAGGAATCTGTTCTAAGAATGTATCGATAAGTGATGTTGTACGGTCTTCATCTGTAGCCGTTTCAGCGTTGATAGTTGTTGACTGCTTTTCTGCCTTTTTCTGTTCTGGAATAAGTTGATAATGGGCATCCTCAACGAGTTTGAAGAGGATATGACGGTCAGAGATGTACACAGCTGCACGTCGTAACTCATCATCGAAGGTGGGATCATGGAGCAGAAAGAGATTCTGCAATAACAGAATACGAGCTGGCTGATAGTAAGGATAGAGCGCAAGCATACTCCGGAGATCATATAAGGTCTCCTTGTTCAGATTCTCCGGATGGTTAATAAGATTGGCTATATCCATAGGACGATAAACGATTATGTGGGGTGATAAGAATAATAGTCAATGAAATTAAAATGCTGATGTGGAATGGCTACCAGTTAGCAACGGTTGCATTGAATATCTGGTCGGTAAGGTCCTTCACCATCTGTGTGACGAGTTCCTCCTGTACAGAGTTCAGACTACGTACCGTTTCATAGCTTGAAGTAGCTGTGAACTGTCGTTCAAAGTCTTGGCTATGGTTTGTATTGTTTGTGAAGCGCACATTGACAGTGATGGACAGTTCTGTTTGTGCAGAATATCCTTCACTTGATACGCTCTTATTACGTTGCTGATACTGTGTGATTTCACCTTCAATCTTCATATCACCATTACGTTTTACTTGTTGTAGGCGTGTATGGTTAGCAAAGACATCTTTCAATTGATTGTTGAACATTGGTCCCATTGGTCCCCATACATAGGTAGAGCGGATAGGGAAATCTGCAATTTGAATGGTACGCACTTTACTGTAATCAATACTTGCACCATTAAATTTATAGGATACACTGCAAGCTGCCAATAAGAGCAAGCAGATAGCTGTCACACCCCATGTCAATGGGCGGATAGATGTGAATTTCTTTCCTATCTTCATTGTTTTGTAAGAGGGTAGTCCCTTTTGTGTCTATTGATTAATCTTTGTCTAATCCGTATTGTCTGATTCGTCGATAGAGTGTTCGGTCGCTGATGCCTAACTCTAAAGCAGCTTTCTTACGATTTCCATTGTTACGCTCTAAGGCTTTCTCCACCAGTTGCTTTCCAATGTCGTTGAGGTTGAGTGTCTCTGGTTCAGATATTTCTTCTGCTACAGCGTCTTCAACCTGTTCTATCGTTCGTGTTGGAGTGATAGGCTGTTTGTTTGTGGTAGCAGGAAGATTAGAAACTGTTGACGGAGTAGGCTGGAAACCGCTTGCACCATTGAGTTGTCTGCTTTCCTCCAACTGTTTACGAACGTTGTTGAGATCACGTCGTAAGTCACTTACATTACCTCTCAACTCATAGAGAATTTTATAGAGAATCTCACGTTCGCTCTCATAGCTATGTGAACCACCGCTTTGTATCGTAGCAAGTTGTGTGCTGTCTTGGTCACGTGGGATAAAGTGCAGCAATGTTTCTGCATCAATCTCACGCTTCTCGCTTAGAACAGACATCTGTTCGGTAATGTTCTTTAGTTGACGAACATTGCCTGGCCATTTGTACTGTAACAGAATCTGACGTGCTTCATCTGTGAGTGTAATCTTTGGAAGATGATACTTCTCTGCCATCTGCATAGCAAAGAGACGGAAGAGAAGTACGATATCCTCACCACGATCTCGGAGTGGTGGCATCTGAATAGGAATCGTGTTAAGACGATAGTACAAATCTTCACGGAACTTACCTTCGCTAACAGCTTTCTGCATGTTGACGTTAGTAGCAGCTACGATACGTACATCCGTCTTACGGATTTCTTGGCCACCAACACGGATATATTCACCTGTTTCGAGTACGCGAAGTAGTCGAGCTTGCGTTGCTAAAGGAAGTTCACCCACCTCGTCGAGGAAGATGGTTCCTTTGTTGGCTATACCGAAATAACCTTCACTATTGCCAATAGCTCCTGTGAAAGAACCCTTCTCATGACCGAAAAGTTCACTATCAATGGTTCCCTCTGGGATAGAACCACAGTTGATAGCAAAGTATTTCTCGCGACGACGAGGAGAATTGTCGTGGATTACACGTGGGATAATCTCTTTACCAACACCGCTCTCGCCGATAATCAGTACAGACAAATCGGTGGGTGCTACTTGTAAGGCAACATCCAGTGCACGATTCAGTCCGTCGTTGTTACCGACAATGTTATATCGTTGTTTGGTCCTCTGTAATTCTGTTGTATTCATTTAACTGACAAATTTACCTATTTAATTTGGAAAAACTGCAACTTTGGCAGACTTTAACAACTTTCTTTCTGTCTTTCTTTGCTGTTTCCAGTGGAATGAATCAACTTGTTCTAAATGATTCTCAAGAAGAAAAAGATTTTTTATGAAGATAATTTGTGATGTATAAAATTACCGAGTGTATATTACTTATTTCTCTTCCTATCCAGTTTGATAAGCAATAAGCCAATAGCTGTCCAAATAAGTTCACGGATACGGACAAGTAGAGCAACGAAAATACCCGCTTCGAGTGTAAGTCCTAAACCCTTAACAGACATAAGAAAACCTCCTTCACGACCACCTAATTGTAGAGGTATGAAGAAGAGCATATTGGCAAAGAGAGAGGTGAACGCAAGGATGAGAATACAATCAAAGTAATTGACAGAAGGTAGCAATACCAAAAGGATGAAGAATATCTCTGAGGCACTGCAAATTCTGCAAGATAATTCGAGTAGAACAACGGTGAGAAAGGTACGTGGGTTTTGGTTGTGCAATGATGCTATCTGTGTGTCAATCCTGTCAAGTTCTTCCTTATGATTGGCAACAAAAGGTTCTGCCCATTTCTTAACAAAAGGAATGTGGCGGACAAGGTTCATTACGCGGACTGCTAATCCTTTTTTATAACCAGTGAGGAAGAACCAAATTGCAGATACGCAGAAAGCAAAGACGACAGCTAACATCGTGCCCATCAGGAGGTTGACTGGTTGCGTGAAGATATAAAGGAAGATGGATATAAGCCAAAACCAGAAATGACTAAAGATGTGTGTCATAGCATAAAGCACGACAGAAGATGTAGCACGTTCTGCTCCAATCTTCGGTGTCAGTTCCATGATACGATATGGTTCGCCACCCATTAGTCCTCCAGGAGTAGCGTAGTTAAGTGCAAAGCCTGATAGAGTAACCTTATAAAGCCAGAAGAATGATACTTTCTTCTGTTCCTCAGCGTCTTGTGTCTGACTACGTATAATTGTAAACCAAGCTGCAGTATTAAAGATGTATAAGAACACCCATAGTACAACTACTGCAAAGAACCAGTAGCCTGCATGCTGTATTTTCTGCCATGCATCAGCAAAGTCAAGGTTGTACACCATAATACAGAGTACAACCAAACCAAAAGTGAAGAAGATGTTCTGAAACTTTTTGTTCATAAGTCTTCTTATTTATATTTGTCGTAAGGAATGAAGGAAGACACGCTTAGTGTGTCTCCTTTGTATTACGGTTTTCACCATTGTTTGGTATGCGATCCTCACGCTTACGTGGAATAGCAAAGCGCACCTTGTCGCTTTCGTCTCTTCTTTCCTTGTAAAGCTTTGGAAGTGGATTACCCATTGGTGCATCATATTCTGCACGATTGCGGAAGATGTCAATAGCAAGATAGATTGCATGACGGAATGGTAGTTCGTCAACATTACCCTTTCCTGCTAATGAAAGGCTATTAGGTATTTCTGCAGAAGTGCGAACGAGTGGTAATCCTGCTGTATAAATGATACCATGAGACACAGAAAGCGTACGGAAAGGAGCAAGTCCTTGTTCGTAATACATTGCTAAAATGCCATCAAAATGTTCTGTGTAATTGCAGCCAAAGAACGTATCGGCAGGATAAGGACCAAAGGCTTGTATGCCATTCTCAACAAGTTCGTCAATAGCTGGCATGATTATCTCATGTTCTTCAGAGCCTAACAAACCATTGTCGCCAGCCTTAGGATTCAGTCCAAGCACTGCTATACGTGGACAAGAAAGGCGGAAGTCGCGACGAAGACTCTTAAAGAGTGCACTTGCATTATTAGCAATACTTGCCTTTGATATTGATTCTGCTACTTGGCGCAGTGGGAGATTACGTGTAGCAAGGGCAACACGCAGTCCATTGTTTATCAAGATTGACAAGCCTTGCTCCTCTGATTCCATGTGATCTTCGATGTAACGGCTCTGACCACTGAAGTGGAAGTGCTCATTATTGTCAATAGGAGCTGTAACGAGAACGTCAAATAGTCCTTGGCGATAGTCCTCTAAGGCCTTGTCTACAGCACGTAGGCCAGCAACACCAGACTCCTCTGAGGCAACGCCCAAATCAACCTTAATTTCGTCATCAAATACAGGGAGCAGGTTGAGTCGGCCGTTCTGTGCTTCTGATGCATCTTTGATGATAGTGAAGTTAGCTTCTATGTCAAGTGCATTACGATGATAGGTGGCTACTTTAGGCGAACCATAGATGATAGGCGTACAAAGCTCCAGCATCTCTGGTTCGGCAAAGGTCTTAAAGATAAGCTCATATCCAATGCCGTTGGTATCTCCGTGTGTGATTGCTACGCGGACTCTTTTATTATCGTTCATATACTTATATCTTGTATTGTTTTGTTATATTCAGTTTCCTATTGGCTCTCTGTGTGTAGTCTGTTAGTCTTTTTGCGTTCTTATTTTTTACCTTTTTACTTTTTCCCTCTCCCTCTTTCTTCTTCTATCTTCTTTGCTGTTGAGAGCAGACCGCAGGCTGCAAAGATATCCTGTCCACGACTGGCACGGATAGTTGTGAAGACTCCATGTTGTGTTAGATAGTTTCTGAATTTCTCCATTCTGTGGTCATCAACACCCTGCAATGGGATATTAGGGATAGGATGGAAGCGAATAAGATTCATTCGGCAGTCCAATCCTTTGAGTAGTTGTACGATAGCCTTGGCATGTTCCTCGCTGTCGTTGAAATCCTTGAAGACAATATATTCGAATGATAGACGGCGCTGATGAGAGAAGTCGTAATTGCTGAGTAACTCGATAATACTATCAATAGACATTCCTTTTTCTGCTGGCATCAACTCCGAACGTTGCTCGTGTAAAGGGGTGTGCATACTGATAGCAACGTGGCAGTCGCTCTCATCAAGGAATCGTTTTAGCTTTCCTTTGACACCCACACTGCTTACTGTGATTCGCTTTGGTGACCATCCGTAACCAAAGTCAGCAGTCATAATCTCTGTGGTGCGCAGTACGTTGTCAAGATTATCCATTGGTTCGCCCTGACCCATGAAGACGATATTCGTCAATTTATCACGTTCTGGGAGGGAATAAATCTGATTAAGAATATCTGTAGCTGAAAGACTACCTTCGAAACCCTGCTTTCCTGTCTGGCAGAAGAGGCAGTTCATCTTACATCCTACTTGTGAAGAAACACAGAGTGTAGCACGGTCTTCGTCTGGAATATACACCGTTTCAACAAACTTACCGCTGTCAGTAGGGAAGAGATATTTGATAGTTCCGTCTTTAGAATGTTGTGCATCGATAGGCTCTTTGCAGCCAACAGCATATTCAGCAGCGAGTTTCTCTCTGTTTGCTTTTGAGATATTCGTCATCTCATCAATACTTTTCACATGCTGTGTATAGAGCCATTTGGCTATCTGTCCGCCTGTAAAAGCTGGCATTCCGAGCGACTTAGCAACCTCTTTCAGTTCGCCAAGTGTCATTCCCAACAAATACTTCTTTGCACTTTCCATTCTCGTTCTCAATGTTTTGTTGCTGCAAAGATAACGAAAAAATAGCTAATATTAGTGTTTTCCTTTCTTTTTTGCCACACTTCGATAATATGGAGTGGTAAAGTCTACTAAAGTAAGAAGGGATTTATCACGTATTATACAATAGTTTTTTTGATTTCATTTTCCTGTCATTTTTAACATTCAGCGTAAGTGTATTATAAATCAATCGTTTATGTGTCTACGTTGGATGAAAGAAGTGGCAGGAAAGGTTGTGTTAGAGAAAAATTGCTTTTCTGGCTCTTCTAAGATATGGAGTGATAAACTAAAGCCCTTACATGATAAGGCGCACAGAGAAAAGAGGGGACGGAGCTAAAAGCAATTTAAAAGAGGTACCAACGGCACAAAGAGCGAGCAGAGATAAACGTACAGAGTCCTGACAGCTTTGGAAATAAACGTTTCGTGTATAAATTCTCTAATAAAACTCGCAAATAAACCTCCATTACTCTACGCACTGACGAGTACCTCCACAACTATTATAGGTTTGTTTTTATAATCCTCCGTTCCCTCCATTTCTCTCTGTGTGATATTAAGATAAAGTACTAAAATTTATGCGACATTCTTATCACTCTAAATTTTAGAAGAGTCCTTTAGAGTATTCTTTCTTTTGGGCTTTAAAAAGTATGACATATCCGTTTTTGTATGCTTTTGAGGCTTAGCACCATTGGTGCTTACCATGAACACAATATGTGTTCGGCACTAACACAATGATAATAAAGAACAAGGGAGGGGCTTATAGTTCCTGTTAAGGCTGTCTATTAGTAGCAGGAAAGCCTGTTATAGATGCAAAATGATGTTAAAACTAATGTGTAATCGCTTGCGATATAAATATCTTTTTATAACTTTGCAACTAAGAATAATGGTTTAGAAAGATTCGAGTAATAAAAGATTGTAAAGACGATTAGTAAGTAAAGGTATTTTAGGGGGCGTGACACTGACATCAGTTAGCGCTGGGAGAGGGTGATGCGCCCCCATTTAAAAAGAAACAGGATGGACAAAGTAAAGATGATTTTCCGCCTCCTTTTAGGAGCATTTATGACGTATGCAGGTGTTTCTCACCTGACTTTTAACCGATTGGAGTTCGTGGCACAGGTGCCTATGTGGCTTCGATTCTCAGAAGGATTTACCGATTTCGTGGTACTTTCTTCAGGTGTAGTAGAAATTGCTTTAGGATTGAGTATGCTATTCTTGTATAAGCATAAGGCGGTAGTAGGAGCGTTGCTCGCCCTCTTCTTTGTTCTCATCTTCCCTGGAAACCTCAATCAATATTTCTATCATATTGATTCATTCGGGTTGAATACTGATACTGCACGTCTTATCCGACTATTCTTCCAACCAGTACTGATAGCATGGGCATTGTGGTCTACCGGTGGTTGGCAGGTTTGCAAGGAGTGGATGTCGAGATTAAGAAAATAAATCGTAAGGATTAGGAATAAACTTTGAGAGGGTAGAAACCACCTCGGTTGATACTTTTCAAAGCTATGATAGACGAGACGCAAGTGTTTGAAATATCGCTTTTATGGCGAAAAAATATTATTGTAGAATTTAATAAAGAGTAAAGAATTATGGCAACAGTTTATGATTTCAATTTGAAAGACAAGAAAGGTAACGAGGTAAGCCTCGAGACATATAAGGGTAAGGTACTTCTTATCGTAAACACAGCAACAGGTTGTGGCTTCACTCCACAGTATGAGGAGTTGGAGGCAATGTACCGTAGTCTGAAGGAGAAGGGTCTTGAGATTCTCGATATTCCATGTGATCAGTTCGGTCATCAGGCTCCAGGTACAGACGAGGAGATTCATGAGTTCTGTACAGCAAAGTTTGGTACTGACTTCCCACAGTTCAAGAAGAGCGATGTGAACGGTGCTAATGAACTTCCTCTTTACACATGGTTGAAGAGTGAGAAGGGCTATGCAGGCGGTGCATATGAGGAGAAGTTGGCTGCTATTATGGAAGACCTTTACAACAAGGCAAACACAGAGCCACGCAAGCAGAACGACATCCAGTGGAACTTCACAAAGTTCCTCGTTAACCGTAATGGTGAGGTTGTTGCACGTTTCGAGCCTACAGTAGACCTTAAGGAGGTTCAGAAGGCTGTTGAGGCTGCGCTTTAATCAGAAGCTGATAGGTAAGTTTTAATAGTCCCCTGCGGGACAATCGTTTAGGAGTTGAAGGTTTTAGTGGGGTTAAGCCATTACTGTTTTTTTCGGAGGGCAGCAATGCAAGGATATGAAAGGTATCGGCTTAACCCCTACTAAATGCTTTCGCTCCTTTTTTATTAGGACAATTTAGAGTAAGAATGGCTGTAGATATAGAAGAATTTCGCAAAGAAGTCTATAATGTTGTGGCATCAATTCCGAGCGGTCGTGTACTGAGTTATGGGCAAATAGCATGGCTTGTAGGCTGTCCTCGTCATGCTCGTTTGGTTGGGAAAGTACTACATGGCGTATCTGAAACAGAAAATTTGCCATGTCATCGAGTTGTTAATGGTAACGGACGTACGGCTCCTTGTTGGGAAGAACAGCGCGGTTTGTTGGAAGTAGAAGGGATAACCTTCCGTGCAAATGGCTGTGTAGATATGAGAAAATGGCAATGGAAACTGGAGGAGTAAGGTCTCTGTAGTCATTTATTCCTGAAACATTGTGGCCTAATGACCGATTTGGGTTAAATGTGTGAACGCTTTTTGTATTGCGTTATCGGGAGAATCGAAGTTACTCATTAAACAAAAACATGACTAAGATAGTCAACTATCTGTCCTATTATCATCCTCTGACATTAAAAGTCATTTCAATTAAGACTTCGGTAATTTGTAGAAAAGGTTTTGAAAAATCATTATATAATCTCAAATAAGACATCTATAAATAACGGAAATAATACAAATAAAAGTAGGTTTATAACTATAAGGTAATCAGTTAGTTATAAAGCAGTAGAGTAAAAGGTGCTTAATTGGACTTCAAAAGGGCGTTAGTAAGGGTCTTAAAGGGCACCTTTTGCAAGTCAATTGGGCGTCTTTTAGAAGCCGAAAGAGCATGTATTAGTTTTGAACCGCACGAAAATAGTTTACAAATCTCAACTAATGAGGGAATAAGTTGTTTGTAGAAGGCAGATAGACATCGCACCTAATTACATTTATCATGCAGTTTATTCTTCTCCATAAAACCATTTAATTAGAGCAAATCATACCATGTATGTGGATTAATCTCATTCTATGAACAATCTACATATTTAACCCAAATCGGTTATTAGACCACAATATTTCAGGAAATCTTGTTTTAGTGTTGTTTCCTAACATCTTTTATTTTCTTGTCGTCATCTTGCCTGTCTTTGCAACTTGACGTAGCCCGCTACGCCTGCGTTACAAAGACAGGCAATCTGCTCGACAATAAAACAAAATCTGTTTAGGCTCTAATGACCGATTTGGGTTTAACGGAAGAACCTTTTTTATCCTCACTCTGTGACTATATTATAACGATAAGATACAAAGTAAAAACCTTTCTTTTTGATTTATGTCCGTCATTCCTTTGTAGACTGAAATAAAAGCATTAATTTTGTAGGCATAAAAAGAAAAGCAAATGCAGGCAATGATTTTTGCAGCCGGACTCGGTACCCGTTTGAAACCGCTTACTGACACAATGCCAAAAGCGTTGGTAAGGGTGGGAGGTGCGCCACTGCTTGAGCATGTAATCAGGAGATTAATAGGTGCTGGATGCAGTCGTATGGTTGTTAATGTACATCATTTTGCAAACCAGATAACAGACTATTTGGATGCACACAACTATGGTGTGGATATCTATGTGTCTGATGAAACAGAGCAGCTCCTTGACACCGGTGGTGGTATCAAGCGAGCTGCTTCGCTTTTTGATCAGCATCAGCCAGTGCTGATTCACAATGTTGACATATTAAGTAATGTGGACTTAGACGCTTTCTATCGCCATGCTTTAGAAACAAAGGCAGATGCCCTGCTGCTGGTAAGCCGTCGTGTGACCCAACGTTACTTGATATTTGATAGTAATATGCGCTTGGTGGGCTGGACAAATGTGGCTACAGGCGAGGTGAAGTCACCTCATGCCGAGATACGTCAGTTGCATTTCGTTTCGCCAACAGAGGAAGAAAGTTCTTATTATCAGAACAACTGTTACCTCTGTGCCTTCTCTGGTATACACGTGTTAGCTCCCTCTGCGGTACAAACCGTTGAGGCTGTTGATAAGGATAAGTTCCCCATTATGGACTTCTATCTCAATAATTGCGACACACTTGATATCCGTGGTGAACTAAAAACCGACCTTCATCTACTTGATGTAGGCAAACTCGACAGCTTACAAGCTGCTGAAGACTTTATTGCAAATTCAGAGTATCAAAGCTCCAAGACGGAGACTGATTTTCTTTAAATACATTCATTTACATGCAACAGAAGATTATCATTTTGGATTTCGGCTCACAGACAACCCAGCTTATCGGTCGTCGTGTACGTGAGTTGGATACCTTCTGCGAGATCCTCCCTTACAACAAGTTCCCGAAGGATGACCCATCTGTGATTGGTGTGATTCTTTCTGGTTCACCTTATTCCGTACATGACCCAGAGGCTTTCAAGGTAGACCTCAGTCAGTTTATCGGTAAGATTCCAGTGCTCGGTATCTGTTATGGTGCTCAGTACATCTCTTATTCAAATGGAGGTAAGGTAGAGCAGACGGGTACACGTGAGTATGGTCGTGCCAACTTAGAGAGTATCGACCTTAACAACCGCCTTTTTGCAGGCTTTGAGAAAGGCTCGCAGGTATGGATGAGTCATGGTGATACGATTACTGCAATCCCAGAGGATTACGACATTATAGCTTCTACAGGTGACGTTAAGTATGCTGCCTTTGCATCAAAGACACAGCCAGTATGGGCAGTACAGTTCCATCCAGAGGTTTACCACTCATTGCAGGGTAAGCAGTTGTTGGAGAACTTCGTTGTGAATATCTGTGGTAGCAAGCAGGAGTGGAGTGCAGCTTCATTTGTAGAGAGTGCTGTTCAGGAGATTCGAGAACAGGTGGGTAACGACCGTGTTATTCTTGGTCTTTCTGGTGGTGTTGACTCTTCTGTTTGTGCAGTATTGCTCAATAAGGCTATCGGTAAGAACCTTACTTGTATCTTCGTAGACCATGGTATGCTTC
Source organism: Prevotella melaninogenica (assembly GCF_018127925.1). Classification (NCBI taxonomy): domain Bacteria; kingdom Pseudomonadati; phylum Bacteroidota; class Bacteroidia; order Bacteroidales; family Prevotellaceae; genus Prevotella; species Prevotella melaninogenica. The sequence goes on from NZ_CP072348.1 coordinate 370,269, forward strand.
GTAAGAACGAGTTTACAAAGGTGATGGAAGCTTATAAGGGACTTGGTTTGAACGTTATCGGCGTTGATGCATCAGAACAGTTCTTTAAGGATTTGGAAGGTGTTACCGACCCAGAGCAGAAGCGTAAGATTATTGGTCGTGACTTCGTTGAGGTGTTTAACGCTGAGGCAAAGAAGATTACTGATGCTAAGTGGCTCGCACAGGGTACTATTTATCCAGACCGCATTGAGAGTCTTAGCATTACGGGTATGGTAATTAAGAGTCATCATAATGTAGGTGGACTCCCAGAGGAGATGCACCTTCAGCTTTGTGAGCCACTTCGTTGGCTCTTTAAAGACGAGGTTCGCCGTGTAGGTTATGAGCTTGGAATGCCAGAACGTCTTATCAAGCGTCATCCATTCCCAGGTCCTGGTCTTGCTGTTCGTATCTTGGGCGACATCACTCGTGATAAAGTTCGTATCCTTCAGGACGCAGATGATATCTATATTGAGAAGATGCACAACTATACTATGCCAGATGGTTCAAGTCTTTACGATCACGTTTGGCAGGCAGGTACCGTGTTGCTCTCTACGATTCGTTCAGTAGGAGTGATGGGTGATGAGCGTACTTACGAGCATCCAGTTGCTCTCCGTGCTGTTACATCAATGGACGCAATGACAGCTGACTGGGCACACCTCCCTTACGATTTCATGGCAGAAGTTTCCAACGAAATCATCCGTAAGGTAAAGGGAGTTAACCGCGTATGTTACGATATCTCTTCAAAACCACCTTCAACAATTGAGTGGGAGTAAGAAGGAAAATAGACAAAATAGAAGGGTAGGGATGCAAGTGCATCCCTATTTTCCTTTATATAATATTATAAAGGAAATGATGAGATATTTATGTTGGGCTTTAAAACGATGTAAGATGTCGTTTGAAGCATTGATAATCACGGCGTAAAGCTTTGTTTTAGTAGCTTGATAATATTACAGTTATCTATCTTATTTCAATTATTTACGTGAAAGAAAATATTTCTTTTCATGAAGAAAAATATTTATGTTCATGAAAATAATTCTTTTCTTTCATGAAGAAAATTTGGGGACAATACTTTGTTGTCTGAATAAAGGGGAAGGTTTATTGTTTTGATGCATCGTTTTTAGTTGCATTAGAAGGCTGATATTAGAATAGAAGATAGGTGGGATGCAAAGTTTTTCGGTAATCTCAATGAAAGGAGATTGGTGTTGATGTCAATACAAAAGTCCGAAGAATCATTACGAATCTTCGGACTGATTATATCTGTATTTCAGATAGTTGTTTACTTGTTCTTCAGCAAATCACGAATCTCAGAGAGCAGTTTCTCCTCGTTAGTTGGCTCTGGATCAGGTGCAGGAGCAGCTGGTTCCTCTTCCTTCTTCTTAGAGAGTTTGTTGATACCTTTTACCATCATGAATACACAGAAAGCGATGATGAAGAAGTTAAGTAATGTCTGTAAGAAGTTACCATAGTTGATGGTTGCAGGAGCTGGAGCAGTTACACCAGGTATCTCTACTGCTGGTAGCGTCCATTTCAAGTCTGAGAAGTTAACACCACCGATAAGCCATCCGATAGGAGGCATGATGATATCGTCTACAATAGATGAAACAATCTTGCCGAATGCACCACCAATGATTACACCGACAGCCATATCAACGGCATTACCCTTTACTGCAAATTCCTTGAATTCTTGAATAAGTTTGCTCATAATTAATTTTGTTGTTAATTTGTTTGTTTGTCTTGTGTTTTTATACTAATACCCTTTCTTTTGTTATATAGACTTTGCAATCTTGGTTTGTTAGATTGCATAGAATTGCCTATGTGTGCGAAACGAGTTATTTTTTATAATAATTAATACGCTAAGCGACTGCAAAAATAAAAAAAAATTGTATCTTTGCAATCGTAAGATAGAAAATCTTCTATAAGGAGGTAAAAAGAAATTCGTTTTTATAAACTTTTATAAATAATTTAAAGTAAAATGGTAAATGTAGCTATTAACGGCTTTGGCCGTATTGGTCGTCTCGCATTCCGTCAGATGTTCGAGGCTGAAGGTTATGAGGTTGTTGCAATTAACGACTTGACAAGTCCTAAGATGCTTGCTCATCTGTTGAAGTATGATACCGCTCAGGGTGGTTTCGCTGGCAAGTTCGGTGAGGGTAAGCACACTGTAGAGGCTACTGAGAATTCTATCATCGTTGATGGTAAGGAGATTAAGATCTCTGCTGAGATGGACGCTGCTAACTGCCCATGGGCTGCTAACAACGTAGACGTAGTTCTCGAGTGTACAGGTTTCTACACATCTAAGGAGAAGGCTTCTGCTCACCTCAAGGCTGGTGCTAAGAAGGTAGTTATCTCTGCTCCTGCAGGTAACGATCTCCCAACAGTTGTTTTCAATACTAACCACAAGACTTTGAAGACTGATGATACAGTTATTTCTGCAGCTTCTTGTACAACAAACTGCTTGGCTCCAATGGCAGCTGCGTTGAATGCATATGCTTCAATCCAGTCAGGTATCATGTCAACAATCCACGCTTATACTGGTGACCAGATGATTCTCGATGGTCCACAGCGCAAGGGTGACCTCCGTCGTTCACGTGCAGGTGCTTGCAACATCGTTCCTAACTCAACTGGTGCTGCTAAGGCTATCGGTCTCGTTATCCCAGAGTTGAATGGTAAGTTGATCGGTTCTGCACAGCGCGTTCCAACTCCAACAGGTTCTACAACAATCCTCGTTGCTGTTGTTAAGGGTAAGGACGTAACTGTTGAGGGTATCAACGCTGCAATGAAGGCTGCTTCAACTGAGAGCTTCGGTTATACTGAGGATCAGATTGTTTCTTCTGATATCATCGGTATGCGTTTCGGTTCTTTGTTCGATGCAACTCAGACTATGGTAAGCAAGATCAGCGATGATTGCTACCAGGTACAGGTTGTTTCTTGGTACGACAATGAGAACTCTTATACTTCTCAGATGGTTCGTACAATCAAGTACTTCGCTGAGTTGAAGTAATACCAACCGGAAGGTCATCTGCAATCCTCTCTTGCGTAGAGAGTGATTGACGGATAAAATAATAGTCCCTGTCAGCTTGCTGGCAGGGATTTTTTTGTTATCTTTGTGACATGAAGAATGAACAGATAGGTGAGGGTACAGCTGCAGGCATGGCTTCTGACAAGCGTATGATAACCATTCTTGGTCCTACGGCTTCGGGTAAGACCGATCTTGCTGCACATTTGGCTGCTCGGCTTAACGCTGAAATCATCAGTGCAGATAGCCGTCAGGTCTATCGTGGCATGGATATTGGTACGGGTAAAGACTTGGCTGATTACACAGTTGAGGGGCATGCAATACCTTATCACCTTATAGATATATGTGAACCAGGTACGAAGTATAATCTTTTTCGCTATCAACAGGATTTCCTTGATTGTTATGTAGATATACGGAGTAGGGGAGTGTTGCCTATTCTCTGCGGCGGTACAGGTCTTTATATTGAAGCTGTGCTGAAGGGTTATAGCCTTTCGCCAGTGCCACAGAATCCTGAACTGCGTAAGGAGTTAGAGGAAAAGTCGCTTGAGGAATTGACGGCAATGTTGGTTGAACTGAAGAAAAAGAATCATTCCGTCATGCACAACAAGACGGATGTTGATTCTTGTCAGCGTGCTATTCGTGCGATAGAGATTGAAACTTATAATCTCACAAAGCCAACAGAAGAGCGGCAATGTCCACCAATTAAGTCATTAATAATAGGTGTAAACATAGATCGTGAAGCACGAAGAAAGAAAATAACCAATCGTTTGAAAGCACGTCTTGAAGAAGGAATGGTTGACGAGATAGAAGGATTACTGAAGCAGGGCATACCTGCAGAAGACCTTATCTATTATGGTTTGGAATATAAGTTTGTGACAGAGTATCTCATAGGTAGGCTGTCTTACAACGAGATGTTCCGACAGTTAGAAATCGCCATTCATCAGTTTGCTAAGCGGCAGATGACGTGGTTCCGTGGTATGAAGCGTCGTGGCTTTACGATTCATTGGGTGAATGCTGTGCAAAAGATGGAAGATAAAGTTGAAGAAATATTGAGCTTATGGTAGAGGAAGGAAGATGGGGCATCATTTATTGTCCGAAGGGAGGATTACTTGGTAATCCAGTAAAGCGTTGGGAACAAGCTGAACGCTGTCTGCAAGCACACAATATACAGTATGATATGGTGCAAAGTGAGAATCCACGTAGTGTGGATAGACTCGTGCGGATGCTGATTAGTAATGGTTATAAAACTATTATTATCTATGGCGGTGACTCTGCGTTAAATGATGCGGTCAACTATCTCATGCTCTTAGAACCAGAAGAGCGTGAGCGTATTACGTTGGGTGTTATCCCGAATGGCGTGTTAAATGACTTTGCACACTTCTGGGGTTTCGACGAGTCACACTTAGAACAAACGATTGTTTGGCTCAAGCAGAAGCGTGTAAGACGAGTAGATGTTGGCTGTATTCGCTACGAGAATAAGAAGAATGAGCGTTGCCGTCGATATTTCCTTAACTGTGTAAACATTGGTATGGTGGCAAATATCATGAGTCTTCGTCGCCGTATGCGCCACCTTTTTATATCCCGTACAATCTCCTTTATCCTCTCTTGCTTCCTGCTAATGTTCCAGCGTATGGATTATTTTATGTCGCTGAAAATCAATACAGATAGTATAAAACAGCGTCTGATGACCGTTTGTATTGGTAATGCCCAAGGTTATGGGCAGACCCCGAATGCTGTACCTTATAATGGTCTGCTCGATGTTTCCATCGTTTCTCAGCCAAAGCTGTGGCAAGCAATGGAAGGAATGTATCTCTTGTTGCGGGATAAGATATTAAATCATCGTAATGTGATGCCATATAGAACGCAGGAATTGAGTGGACAAATAGCTGAGCACACACCAGTCAGTGTTGATGGTCGACTCCTGAATGGTACGCCTGTTGGTACATTTACGATTGGTGTTGAGAAAGAAGTTATTAACTTCCTTATTCCAGATTAACCTTTTTACTTTTAAATAGTTATAGATTTTGTCTAAACTACTTATAGAAATGTTGAACGCTGGTTATGAGTGTTCAGCAAGGGGTTCTCATGTAAGCAGGTTTTATTGGCATTCTCTCTCTTATTATAGAGATAGTAGCGCTCCCTTCTTACCTTTTTTGCTAACGTTTTATTGCCCCGCACAATATGTGCGGAGGCTTCGCACACATGGTGTTGGTGCTTAGTACGCATGGTCTTGTATGCTAAATATTCTGCAATCTATTGTTTGGATAAGCGCAGATTGTTGTTACGAAAAATGTTATATTTTACTCTAAAAAAAATAGGACTTTCTTGGTTAGGTAACAACACAAAAACAAGAAATTCAGAAACGTTGTAGTCTAATGATTGATTTGGGTTTAAATATGTTCAAGTACTGATAAGTTAGTTGAAAGAAAAATCAAATTTGCTGTCACTTCTGTCATCTCGTATAAGATACTAACAAATTAGTTTACAGTTAGTTCTATGAGAATGTTAAAATGACAGCAAATTAAATTAAAAGTAAATTTGTAATAAGAGCTATATTACCCTTCGCATTCTATTAAGTATTATAACTGCAAACACAAGAAAACAGAATATTTCGAAGATGAGAATGGGAGACTTGTATAGGAATGTTTTATTGTACACTAATAATTGTAAATATTATCTTACTTTATGATGCCATTATGAAAAATATTTGTATCTTTGAAGAGCCGAAGGGCAAAGTCTGTAAAGACTTCTACCAAAGGATAAATAAAAACCAAACAATAAACCTTAAAAGACATGAGCTACTTAAAATTTGAAAAAGCTCTGATGACCAATCTTCAAGATTCGCTTCCCAGAGAGCTGTTACGAACGAATCGCTCTGGTGCCTATTCTTGTTCGACGATTGTTGATTGTAACACACGTAAGTACCATGGACTGCTTGTTGTTCCTGTTCCTGAACTGGACGACGAGAATCATGTACTGCTGAGTTCGCTCGACCCTACCGTCATTCAGCATGGTGCCTCTTTCAATCTGGGTTTGCACAAGTATCAGGGCAATAACTTTAGTCCACAAGGACATAAGTATATTCGTGAATTTGACTGTGATACTGTGCCAACTACGCTTTATAGGGTAGGTGGTGTCTTGTTAAAAAAAGAGGTTGTCTTCCAGCATTATGAAGACCGTATTTTAATCCGTTATACTTTATTAGAGGCTCACTCAAAGACTACTTTGCAGTTCCGCCCATTCCTTGCCTTTCGTAGTGTTCGCCAGTTTACTCATGAAAATGGTGCTGCTAATCGTTCGTATGAGGTTGTGGATAATGGTATCAGCACGTGTATGTATGCTGGTTATCCATCGCTTTTTATGCAGTTCTCAAAGAAGAATGAGTTTCACTTTGAACCCTACTGGTATCGTGGATTGGAATATCCAAAGGAGCAGGAGCGTGGTTATGCTTCTAATGAGGACCTTTATGTTCCTGGCTATTTTGAGATGAATATCAGCAAGGGTGAAAGTATTGTCTTTGCAGCATCAACGGCAGAATGTCGTACATCAACTTTGAAGAATCTGTTTGATAAGGAAGTGGAGTCACGTAGTCCACGTGATAACTTCTTCCACTGCCTTGTTAATGCTGCTCATCAGTTCCATAATCGTACAAAGAACGATGAGCGTTATATTCTTGCAGGCTATCCTTGGTTCAAGTGTCGTGCTCGTGATCAATTCATTGCTTTACCAGGACTTACTTTGAGTATCGAAGAACAAGATTACTTCGAACTGGTAATGGAGACCGCTGCAAAGGGATTACGTGAGTTTATGGAAGGTAAGCCGCTCAGCGTGAAGATATACGAGATGGAGAAACCAGACGTTCCTCTTTGGTGCGTGTGGGCTATACAACAGTATGCTAAGGAGGCTGGTAAGGATCGTTGTAGAAAACTCTACATGGGTTTGATTCGTGATATCGTTGATTATCTCTTAGCAAGTAAGCATCCAAACCTCACTTTAGATACGAATGGATTGCTCTATGCTGATGCAAAGGGAGAAGCGATTACATGGATGAATTCTATGAATAATGGTCAACCAGTTGTTCCACGCTCTGGGTATATCGTAGAGTTTAACGCACTATGGTACAATGCACTACGCTTTACAGCTGCAATGGAGATGGAGAGTGGTAATGAAGAGCGCGCAAACGAACTTGATGCACTTGCAGAGAAATGTAAGACTTCATTTGTTGAAACATACCTCAATGAGTATGGCTATCTTTATGACTATGTTGATGGTAGAATGGTTGACTGGAGTGTACGCCCTAATATGGTGTTTGCTGTAGCACTTGATTATTCTCCACTTGACCAAAAGCAGAGGAGGGGAGTCTTAGGTGTTTGTACACGAGAGCTACTTACACCAAAGGGACTACGTTCGCTTTCTCCAAAGAGTGGCGGATATAATCCGATGTATACTGGCCCACAGAGTCAGCGCGACCTTGCCTATCATCAAGGAACAGCTTGGCCATGGTTAGGTGGTTTCTATCTTGAGGCTTGCTTAAAGCTATATAAGCAAACACGTCTGAGCTTTGTAGAACGTCAGTTGGTAGGTTATGAAGATGAGATGATTAACCATTGTCTTAGTACACTACCTGAACTCTTCGACGGTAATCCACCGTTCCATGGTCGTGGAGCTATCTCTTTTGCCATGAATGTAGCCGAGGTGCTTCGTACGTTAGAATTACTTGAGAAGTATAAATTTTAAGAGGAGGAACCAGTATGAAAGTTTTAATGTTTGGATGGGAGTATCCTCCTCATGTATATGGTGGTTTAGCAACTGCTAACTTTGGTATTTCAGAAGGTCTGCATGCACAGGGTGATGTTGAGACGATTCTCTGTTTGCCACATCCTTTTGGTGATGAAGACCATACTTATGCTGAGATTGTAGCAATGAATCATGTGCCTATTGCTTATCGTGAATTGGGTTATGATTATGTAAAGAGTCGTCTTGGCAATATTATGTCACCAGAACTTTACTACAAGTTGCGTGAGCATATTTATGCCGACTTCAATTATATGAACGTCAATGACCTTGGTGCAATGGATTTTGCTGGAGGTTATCCTTCCAATCTGCACGAGGAAATTAATAATTATTCGATTATTGCTGGTGTTGTTGCACGTACTTATGAATTCGATATTATTCATGCACATGATTGGTTGACTTATCCTGCGGGTATTCATGCCAAGCGTGTGTCAGGTAAGCCTTTGTGCATCCATGTACATGCAACCGACTTCGACCGTTCACGTGGTAAGGTTAATCCAACCGTATATGGTATAGAAAAAGATGGTATGGACAATGCTGATTGCATTATGTGTGTATCAGAACTTACACGCCAGACGGTAATAAATCAGTATCATCAGGATCCACGTAAAGTGTTTACGGTTCATAATGCCGTTTATTCTTTGCCACAGGAGATTGTTGATATCCCACGTCCTGACCATAAGGGTAAGGAGAAGATTGTTACTTTCCTTGGTCGTTTGACTATGCAGAAAGGGCCAGAATACTTTGTTGAGGCCGCCAATATGGTGTTACATCGTACACGTAACGTTCGTTTCTGTATGGCAGGCTCAGGCGATATGATGGACCAGATGATTTATCTTGCTGCTGAAAGAGGTATTGCGGATCGTTTACATTTCCCTGGTTTTATGCGTGGGAAGCAGGTTTATGAGTGTTTGAAGGCCTCTGATGTCTATGTTATGCCGTCAGTCAGTGAGCCTTTTGGTATCTCTCCTTTGGAGGCAATGCAATGTGGTACACCGAGTATCATTTCAAAACAGAGCGGTTGTGCAGAAATTCTTAACAACTGCATCAAGGTAGACTATTGGGATATTCATGCGCTTGCTGATGCTATTTACTCCATTTGTCATAATGAGAGCCTTTTCGATTATCTCTCCGTAGAAGGTAAGCGAGAAGTGGACCAGATAACATGGGAGAAGGTTGGTGCGTGGATTCGTGAACTTTACCTTCGTACCTTGGGTTGGCAGTGAAAGCCATGAGAGTACTAATAACCTTTTTAAAACTAAAACAAAAAGATAATGAAAACAATCTGTTTATATTTCGAGATACACCAGGTCATTCACCTGAAACGTTACCGCTTCTTTGATATTGGTACCGACCATTATTATTATGACGATTTCGAGAATGAACGATCAGTGTCAGAAATCGCTGAGAGAAGCTATATGCCAGCATTGGATACGCTGTTACAGATGATTAAAGACAATGGGAAAGCATTTAAGGTAGCCTTTTCACTTTCGGGCGTAGGTATTGAGCAACTTGAAATGCATGCTCCACAGGTGCTTGACAAACTGCAAGAACTGAATAATACAGGATGTGTAGAATTTCTTGCAGAACCTTACTCTCATGGTTTGGCATCATTAGCTAATGAGGAAAGCTTTAAGTCTGAAGTAAAGCGTCAGGCTCAGAAGATTAAGGAATACTTTGGTCAGACACCAAAGATATTACGTAACTCATCACTTATTTATAGTGACGATATTGGTTTGATAGCTTCTCAGATGGGCTTTAAGGGAATGTTGACAGAGGGTGCAAAGCATGTCTTGGGTTGGAAGAGTCCACATTATGTATACAACTGTGCTCTTGCTCCTAACTTAAAACTTCTGTTGCGTGATGTGAAGTTGAGTGATGATATCTCATTGCGTTTCAATAATTCAGATTGGGATGGCTATCCATTGTTTGCTGATACATATATGGCACAGATTGCAGCACTCCCAGATGAAGAGCAGGTAATCGGTATTTTTATGAACCTTTCAGCACTTGGTATAGAACAGCCATTGTCAAGTAATATTCTTGAGTTCTTCAAGGCGTTACCAGTTTGTGCTAAGCAGCAGGGTATTACCTTCTCTACTCCAACAGAAATTTGCATGAAATTGAAGAGTGTTGACAATCTCTATGTGCCAGATACCTTGAGTTGGATGGATGAAGAACGTGATGTCAGCACATGGTTGGGTAATCCAATGCAGCGTGAAGCTTTTAACAAGTTGTATAGTATTGCTGATCGTGTACGTATTGCTAACGACCCACGTATCAATCAAGACTGGGACTATTTGCAGGCAAGTGACAACTTCCGCTTTATGTCAACCAAACCTTCACGTGTTGGAATGGATCGTGGTATCTATGATAGTCCATTTGATGCCTTCACCAATTATATGAATATTCTTGGCGACTTCTTGAATCGTGTCAATACGCTTTATCCTGCTGATATTGATAATGAGGAGTTGAATAGCTTGCTTACCACTATCCGCAACCAGGGCGATGAAATTGAAATGAGAACTAATGATATTAGTAATCTTCAAGCAAAGGTTGACAAATTGGAAGTTGAAGGTGATAAACTCCGTGCGCAGTTAGAGACGAAATCGTCAGCGAAGAAGGCTACTACATCAAAAACTGCAGCAAAGAAACCTGTCAAGAAGGCTTCTGCTAAAAAAGCTGTAAAGGCTGTTGCTGAAGAAGTGAAAGCTAAGTAAGTCTTTTATAACAATACGTTTAACGCTCATATAGCAAACTGGTGAATCTATCAGTTATACTATATGAGCGTTTTTTACAAATAACGTATTTTTATGTTGTTGTTTTTTGTAAACTGTTTTTATATGATTTGAAGTCGATACATACTCTTTTGGCTTCTAAAAGACGCCTAATAGGCTTGCAAAAGATGCCCTTTTGAGGTCTAACTAACACCCTTTTGAAGTTCAATTAGGTACCTTTTCTTGTACTACCTTATAATCAATTGATTTTCTTTTAGTTACAAACCTGCTTTTGATGTGTGTTTTTGCTATTATATGTAGAGGTTTTATCTGAAATTATGTAATGATTTTTTAAAACCTTATTTGAATCTTTGAAGTATTTTAGAAAAAGTTTTCTGTGTCTGAGAATGATAATAAAAATAGGTAGTGATACAGCCAATATGGGATTTATTTCTCCTCCATTGGAACGCAGCACCAGCGGGAGACTTTAAGCATCACGCCTATGCCTGGTATTTCTTTTAGGAGATAATATTTCTTACTTGAGCGCACCAGTCGACCTGTCATCCCTTTTAATGGTCCAAACTTAACAAGAACCTCGTCCCCAGCTTTCATTTGTGCCTCGTCTGAAGATAGGAACTTACGCATCGTTATCTCTGGATTACACATCAAACGGAATTCATACATCTGGTCGTGGGGGATAAGAGCATACTCTTGTGAATCCTTAGCTTTCTTTACAACGCTAATCTTATAGTTGGCTTCTTGTACAATTTTCTGAAATGAAATGTCTTCTCCAGGTTTCTTAACAAAGATAAGATTACGAACAACAGGACGAAGAACAGAATGAGGTTTTCTATCATGTCCTTCTACATCGACATATTGTTCTGGAACGAAACATTCCAAACCATGACTTGTAAAGTAGGTTCTCACCTCTTCAAGCTTCAGTGTGAATAGCCTCACTGCATACCAAGGCGTTCCATCATCAATGACTCCGTCTATATAGCTTGCTGCTGTTGTCATAGTTTGTACAAGAATAATTATTTGTTAGATGTGTAACCAATTAGCCATAATCCTTTTCCCATCTGGTGTTAGAACGCTCTCTGGGTGGAATTGGATGCCATAGATATTATGCGTTCTATGGCGTAATGCCATGATTAGTCTCTCTTTGCTTTCGGCTATTATTTCTAAGCAATCGGGGAAGTTTGTTTTCTCTACGACCCAACTATGATAGCGTCCCACGAGAAAGGTTTTAGGCAAACCAGCAAATAATGGCGTTTCAACGATTTGTGTGGTTTCAGTTGTTACACCATGGAAGACATCAGACAAATTCTTCAACTTTGCTCCGAATACCTCACCTATGGCTTGATGTCCTAAGCAAACACCCAAGATAGGTTTTACCCCAGCATAACGATGAATAACGTCCAATAGTAAGCCAGCTTCTGAAGGAACGCCAGGACCAGGACTTAAAACAATACGATCGTAGTTATTCAAGTCTTCAAGGGAGAACTGATTGTTGCGAACTACCGTTACATCAACTCCTAATTCCTTTATGAGATGAACAAGATTATAGGTGAAAGAATCGTAGTTATCAATGATAACACAATTTGTTTTCATTCGTGTATCAACCTTCTAATCAATAGACTTACTTTACTTTTTCAAGAAAGTCCTTTAGTAAAGCAACATCCTTTACCGCTGGTGCTGTCTCAAACTTCTCGTTCACACTGATACCATAGAACTGGGGATAAGAAAAACCTTTAATCTTCTCAACATCTTCGGTACCAATATTTCCACTTACAAGGAAAGGAACTTTCCCGTCATACGCTTCCAAAATGCTCCAATCCTTTAGATTATCTTGGATGTCAAAGAGGAAATAATCAACCCCTTCTACATACTCCTTGTATTTCTCAATGTCCTCACGCTTTGTAATGACAATGCGCTTCATAATCTTTATCCCAGCATGAATATCTGGGTCAATGGTACGGCGAAGATTATCAATCATCACCATACTTTCTTCTCCATTAAGTTGGACGATATCAAGATTGAAGTTTACAACACGTGTAACAATATTCTGTGGCATGTCATCGGCAAAGACTCCACAAAGAGTAGGTCTTTGTTGCTGTTGAGATGAATCGTGTTCAGATAAGGCAGACAGCGTTCCATAATCGGGAATAATACCAGCACATGACGATATCTGACTAACATAGCGTTCGCTCTTAGGAAGGAAATCCAATCCTACCCAGTCTATGCCAAGTTGAGAAACTTCGTGAATATTGTGGGCATCACGCATGCCGCATACCTTTATAATCATATAGATATAAAATTCTCAAATACTTTTACGCTACAAACTTACATAAAATTATCGAATTATACGCTTGTGAAATGGAGAAAAGCTCTTTTATTTAGAGGAAAGACGAATTAAGAGGAATGATTCAAGAGTATTCCTATAAAATTAATGTATTTAACCTAAATCTCTAAGTTTGTAATTCATATTGCAAACTTAGAGATTTGGGTTCAAAGTGAAAATATTCTTGTAGGAAGATATAATAATATCTATTAGATAGCGTTTAGATGACATATAACTCTCAACAACTTATTTTTGGCCTATGGTTAGAATATTTACTTCCGAAGAACTTAAGCCGTCTGAGAAGACGCTTAATATTATCCGACAGATAGCTTATACCTATCGTGTTATTAAAATCAATGGGAAGATGCAAACCTTCTGTTTGAATTAATATTTATATGGAAATAATAGTATCACCTTCCCTGCTCTCCGCTGACTTCCTTCATTTGGATAAGGAGATTGAAATGATTAATGAAAGTGAGGCTGATTGGCTTCACATGGATGTAATGGATGGCGTCTTTGTACCTAATATCTCTTTTGGCTTTCCTGTGCTTGAAGCAGTAGGTAAGGCATGCAAGAAGCCAATGGACGTACACTTTATGATTGTTCACCCAGAAAACTATATCCAACAGACAGCTGACACTGGTGCAGCTATCATGAATGTTCAGTATGAGGCTTGTGTTCACTTACATCGAACGATACAAGCGATTCATGCAGCTGGTATGAAAGCTGGTGTGACGCTTAACCCTTCAACACCTGTCAATGTTCTTGAGGATATCATTGGTGATGTGGATATCGTTCAACTCATGAGTGTAAACCCTGGTTTTGGTGGACAGAAATTCATAGAGAGCAGTATCAAGAAAGTACAACGCCTTCGTCAGTTGATTGAGCGTGAAGGTAGTAATGCACTGATAGAGGTTGATGGCGGTGTACAGGCTGAGACGGCTCCTCGTTTAGTTGAGGCTGGTGTCGACATTCTTGTTAGTGGCAGTTATGTCTTTAAGGCTGCAGATCCTAAGGCAACTATCCACTCACTCAAACAATTACATAGATAATTATAAGGTATAAAAGATACCCTCACTTGTTCTTAACGTGATAGTTAAGAGATAAGTGAGGGCATTTTGTATCGTTAAGAAAAGAACTATTTGTTCTTATGTTAATTGCAAACTTACTTTGTGTTCACGAACCATTCTCCGCAAGTTGAATATGGCGTAACGCATACGACCAAGGCTGGTATTAATGCTGACACCCGTCGTCTCAGCAATCTCTTTAAAAGACATCTCTTGGTAAAAACGCATAAATACCACTTCACGCTGTGTCGCAGGAAGAAGGTTCATCATTCGTTTTACATCTGAGAGTGTCTGACTGTTAATGAATTGACACTCAATGTTATCAATAACAGTATCATCACCACCGACATTGGATAGATCATTATCCTTTGGAGCATCAATCACCTTATCTGCACGTTGCGCACGATACCAGTCCATAATCACATTATGAGCGATACGCATAATCCATGCAGAGAACTTACCTGTTGGTGAGTATCTTCCCTGTTGCAACTTCGTGATAATCTTTACAAAGGTTTCTTGAAACAAGTCATCAGCAGCATCCCTATCACGCACAACGAATAGAATATACGAAAAAAGTTTCGATTGATTGCGCGATAGCAACAAATCGAAAGCATCGTTGCTTCCTTCAATGTATGACAATGCCAACTGTTCGTCGGTCATCTCATTCAGATTCTTCATTTTCAATCTTATTTCTTATGAAGTAGAAGTTTATCGATAGGCTTTTCTAACTTATATAATTATTTGGGAATGCAAATATAATCATTTTTCTTATTTAGAGCAAATCTTTTATATAAAAAGTCATTCGTCCAACCATTCACTTGCCAGGATATGCTTTTTCATTCCTGGTACTCCCAAGTACTTTTGTTTAATTCCGAAGAAGGCTATATGTTTACCATAGTTTTGCGGATTGGCTGCTAAGCCTATTTCTTCTTTCATTTGTTTGTTGACCATTTGAATAGAAATAACATTCTCAGGCTCAGTCTCTTCTGGGTTATCAGCTAATAGGATTGCAGAGTCATACGTGAAAGGTGCTTCCCATTCTGCCTGCTTGATGCTTCGTTTGCAAGCACCAACAATATAACCATGTACCCAAACTCCATTATTCCCAAAGTCTCCTTTGATAAATTCCGAAACAGTATAGATCTTTGCTTCATTAGGTGAGTGAGAAGGAGAATGCTTTTCTGTTTCGTCTTCATTATTATCATCTGATGGTAGAATTGTTTTACCACAACTAAACAATAGTACAGCTGCGAAAAGTAAGAAAAAAAGTTTGTATATCTTCATAGAATTAAGTTTAATAATCTGATACAAAGGTAAGTAAAGATTATCAATAAGTCAAGTGTTGGAGTCGTTTTTCTGAAATTTAGATAAATAAAAAAGAGGTTGGTGCAGGAAGCTACCAACCTCGAAAATGATTTAGCAAAATATCTAAATCAGTGAAAAACACGTCGCAAATATAGGATAAATAGTGGAATAAAACAAATTTTACCAACAAAAAAATAAGTTTTTAACATTGTATGCGCACACAGTAACTATTCAGCGGTATCGATCAGTCTGTATTTTCTCCTCTAAAATCTTCGTATAAAGGCTATAAATATGCTTGTTTTTCTTGCGTATTTCAGATTTTCTTTGTACCTTTATACCTATGAAAGAGCAGGTTACGGACATATCAAAAGTATTACAAGGCATGACGGAAGAGATGCGATTATTACGTGCAACTGTTAATCAGCAGTATGCCGAGATTATCAAATTGAACCGTAACATAAATGCTCTGAACCTCCAAATTCGCAAGAAAGATACGGAACTTATAAACTTACAGGAACGCTTGGCTAAGTATGAAAAACCTGACAACAACTCTAATAACAGCAGCACTCCGCCAAGCAAGGAGCGTATGAAGGATGAGGTTATCAGAAGAACAAGAAGTCTCCGTAAGCCAAGTGGTAAGAAGGTGGGAGGACAAAAGGGACATGATGGGCATAAGCTGTCTTGCTCTTCCATACCTGACGAGATAATTGATGAGGTACCCAACTATTGCACTCGTTGCGGAGAATCTTTATCAGATACAGAACGTGTACTTGATTATGTGACGCAGGTTATTTCCATTCCAGAGTTGAAGCCCGTAATCAGGGAAATCCGACACTATGTGATGGTATGCAAGAACTGTGGTGAACGTATTCGGACGGCACCGAGACGGCGGTCAAACAACGTGGTATATGATTCAAGCGTAAAGACCTTAGTGGTTTATCTGAGTGTCGTGCAATTTCTTCCTTATGGTCGCATAGAAAGTTTTTTGCGTGAGGTATTTGGACTCACTCCAAGCGAAGGCTCGCTGGTGAACTGAGTAAATGAGGCAAAGAGAAATGCACAACCTGTGATTGATAAGATTAAAGAATATATCAAGTTATCAGCAGTTGTTGGTTTCGATGAGAGCGGCTTGTACTGTAAGAAAAGACTCGACTGGGCATGGATAGCACAAACCATTTATTACACACTGCTTTTCCGTGCTAATGGAAGAGGGGCGAAGGTATTAGCAGACAAGTTTGGCGATAGCCTGGAACGAATGACTGCCGTTACCGACCGCCATAGCGCATACTTTGCACTCCATTTCCTCAATCACCAGATATGCCTTGCTCACTTACTGCGCGAACTGCAATATCTCTCAGAGTTGAACACTAAGCAAGAGTGGTCTGGGAAAGTAACCAATCTGTTCCGTGAAGCCATTCACGAGCGGAATAGCAATCCGAACGACGTTATAGACAAGGTGTCATGGACCCGACGTTTAGACAATCTACTCAAACAGAATATAGAGGAGCTTGGTAAAAAGTTTATTACGTTCAGAAAAGGCTTGGTCAAATGCAGAGATTACATTTTCAATTTCCTCGAAAATCCGATGATACCATTTGACAATAATGGAAGTGAACGTGGAATACGCAAGCTAAAAATCAAACTGAAGAACTCCTGTGCTTTTCGTTCAGACTTCGGAGCAGACGCTTTCCTTGAACTTCATTCGATTGTAGAAACAGCTAAGAAGCACGACAAAACTCCATATAATGCGATTCAAGCCTTATTTAAGGTTTGATAATATATATCAATTATCGCTGAATAGTTACCGCACACATGGACTAAATATGAAACGGTAGGTTCTTCTGAAATGTGCCGTGATGAAGATGCTGTAATTGGTGTCAAACGATAATACCTCTTTATACGAATAGTTTTATTTTTAATTTGCTGTCACTTTTAACACTTTGCGTAACACTGCTGTAAATAAGCAAGTTATATTCTTGAAATGACTGACAGAAGTGACAGGAACTTTATTTTTGAGAGAATTGCTTTGCCGTAATCGCTTTTTTATTTTATATTTAGTGATAAGGCGAAAGAGATAATGACAACGCAGAAGTCATTCAATGATTATACTGAAATCTAAGGGCTTGTAGTGAAACAGATGTGCCAATATAAAAGAATGATTCCAACAGCAGTCGTATGTTGGAGGGCTCACACATGAGTGCATGATAAAAAGAATTCGTATAAGGATTAACTATTACTCTCAGTGACGGTAAGGTAGACGATAAGTTTTCTTATCGTTTGTACAAGAATGCTACAACAACAATCACTTCGTCTGCAGCAAACATTAGCAATGTTGTCTTTGTATGTGATACATATAAAGCTGGTGGTAAGAGTTTCTTAGGTGATGGCTTTGATTCATCTATGGCAGGATTGTCTGTTTCTGCTGACAAAATTAATGTAACATGGACAGGAGATAAGAACTCTGTTGAGTTTAAGACTCCTGGGCATCAGGTACGTGTAAAGAAGATTACTGTTACTTTAAAGAGTGAACCTGCAGGTATCAAGGAAGTTAACAATGGTACTGTAAATGAGAATGTACCTATCTATAACCTCGCTGGTCAGCGTGTAGGTAAGGATTACAAGGGTGTCGTTATTCAGAACGGTAAGAAGTTTATCAAGAAGTAAACAGTTTATTGAGCTGTCTGGTAAATCTCTTTCATTGAATATAGTTATTAGTGTCTTATTTATATAAATGAAGGCATTTCTGAACACGTCTTCTAATCTTTAACCGATGTGTTGAGTGCCCGCACATGTTGTGTTGATGCTCAGCACATGTTGTGTTGATGCTTAGCATACATGGTGCGGTTGGTAAACAGACATCGTTTTGTGGGTAATCACCATTACAATATAAAGGACGGGTAGAAGTCGTTTGCCGTTTGGAAGAGTATGTGTCTCTCTTAAGAAAGAACGATATCTTGATGAACAGAGAGTTTAACTTAGGTTTTTAAGTACAATCAAATAGCTTAACTTGTTTGAAATGAGCGTGTTATTAGAGTATTTTACACGTCTAATCATATAAAAAAAGCGCCAAAGAAACGATATATTCTTTGGTGCTTTTGTTATGTCATATTCTTGAATTAGAATTCACTTGTAAAGTGGAAACGGATATTCTCAAAGTCTTGCTGTGCCATGCTTAACACATAACCTGAGTCAGCGAGGAAGACGTCACGTCCCTCAATATCCTTAGCCATATACTGATATTTACGCTTCTTGAAGTTTTCTAACTCTTTCTCGTCGTCAGCCTCAATCCAACAAGCTTTATAGAGGTGTACAGGTTCCCAACGACACTTGGCATTATACTCATGCTCCAATCGATACTGGATAACCTCAAACTGAAGTTGTCCAACGGTTCCCACGATACGACGGTTGTTGAATTGGTTTACAAATGACTGTGCAACACCTTCATTCATCAGCTGTTCAATACCCTTTTGGAACTGCTTAGACTTCATTGGGTCATCGTTCTCAATGTATTTGAATAGTTCTGGTGAGAAGCTTGGTAGACCGCGGAAGTGGATGTTTTCTCCCTCAGTTAGTGTGTCACCAATCTTAAATACTCCACCGCTATCAGGCAGACCAACGATGTCACCAGGGTAAGCCTCTTCTACAGTACTCTTGCGTTGTGCCATGAACTGAGTAGGAGAGGAGAAGCGCATCGTCTTTCCATTACGAATGTGGAGATAAGGCTGGTTACGCTGGAACTTACCAGAGCATACCTTACAGAAAGCGATACAACTACGATGGTTAGGGTCGATATTGGCTGTAATCTTGAAAATGAAGCCTGTGAACTTTGGTTCACTTGGTTCAACCATACGCTCTTCTGCCTTGGTTGGACGTGGGCTTGGTGCTATTTCAACGAAACAATCGAGCAACTCTTGAACGCCAAAGTTATTCAATGCAGATCCGAAGAATACTGGTGCAACTTCTGCTCGGCGGTAAGCTTCAACATCAAAGTCTGGATAAACACCATTGACTAACTCAAGGTCGTTGCGTAGCTGTTCAGCAAAGTCAGCACCTACTTGCTCGTCCAAATCATTAGAATCGATATCTACTTCAATCTTCTCTGTCACACGCTGTTTGTTCGGTGTGAAGAGGTTCAACTGCTGTTCGTAGATATTATATACACCTTTGAAGCGCTGTCCCTGACCGATAGGCCATGAGAGTGGACGTACACTAATCTTGAGTTCTTCTTCCAACTCGTCTAAAACCTCGAATGGGTCACGACCTTCACGGTCCATCTTATTGATAAAGATGATAACTGGTGTGTTGCGCATACGACACACCTCCATCAACTTACGCGTCTGAGCTTCCACACCCTTGGCAGAGTCAACAACGATGATAGCAGAGTCAACGGCCGTCAGTGTGCGATAAGTATCTTCTGCAAAGTCTTGGTGACCAGGAGTATCAAGGATATTTACCTTATAATCTTTATAGTCAAACTCCATCACAGAAGTTGATACAGAGATACCACGCTGCTTCTCAATATCCATCCAGTCGGATGTAGCTGTCTTACGTATCTTGTTGCTCTTCACCGCACCAGCAACCTGAATCTGACCACCGAAGAGAAGGAATTTCTCTGTCAAAGTAGTCTTACCAGCATCTGGGTGAGAGATTATGGCGAACGTTCGCCTGCGTTCTATTTCATTCATTTGTCTTATATTCTTTGGGAGTAAAAGTCTTGTCAGCTGTTGTTGAAGTGGAGCTAACTAATTAGCTTATAATTCTTTAAATCAATTTATAGCTGAACTAAGTCTTATAATCTTCCTTTTTAACTCCTATTATTTGTCTTATTCCTGTAAGCCTTTCATGCACTTCTTCAGTGAATCAACCCAATATGGAATCTTTATGCCAAAGGTTTCCTTAATCTTTGTCTTATCAAGGACAGAGTAGGCAGGACGTGTAACAGGTGAAGGGAACTCGTCGCTGTGGCAAGGTTGGATGTCACATGCTGTGTTTCCAGCAAGTTCTGCAATCTTAATCGTGAAGTCATACCAGCTACATACACCCTCATTAGAGAAGTGGTAGATGCCATTATTTCTTTCATACTTGCGGTTCTCAACGATATCGAAGATGGCATCTGCTAAGTCGCCCGCATAAGTTGGTGTTCCGCACTGGTCGAAAACAACCTTCAGCTGTGGCTTAGTAGCTGTGAGATTCATCATAGTCTTAACGAAGTTATGACCAAACTCGCTGTAAAGCCATGCTGTACGAAGAATAATATGGTTCACACCAGTAGCTTGAATCTTCTCCTCACCGTGCAGTTTTGTTAAACCATAAACGCCAGTAGGAGTACCCTTCATATCCTCTTTGCAAGGAGTATTATATGGGTCGCCACCGAAGACATAGTCTGTGCTGACATGAACAAGCAAGCCACCAACCTCTTTCATAGCCTTTGCAAGGTTCTCTGGTGCAGTCGCATTGAGTAATTCAACAATCTCACCCGCTGTCTCTGCTTTGTCCACATTGGTCCACGCAGCGCAGTTGATGATACATTCAATCTTATTGTCTTGTACCATCTTGCGGATGTCTTCGAGATTAGTAATGTCTAACTTTGTATATCCCTCACATACGTCAGTGAAGATATAGTGGTCTTTACTCTGTTTAGATACAAGCTGTATCTCATTGCCAAGCTGTCCGTTAGCTCCAGTAACTAAAATATTCATAAGCTATCTCCTTTATTCTTCGCCGAAGTTTAAGCCTTCAGTCTTATCCTTAATATAGTAGTCTGACAACATACCAATGAAGGTTGTTATCTCGTTAAGCGCACGAGTTGTCTCGGGGGTAATCTCTTTCTTCTGTAGACGAAGCATCATCACTCCATAAAGAAGGTCGAAACAAGTTTCTATCTCACTCTTTCCTAACTGCGCAGCAACACTCTTTAAGCGTTCATCATTTGTACGTGCCATCTTGTCTGCTGTACGCTTTGTCTTACCTCTTAGCTCAACAATGAAGGGTAAAACACGATAATATTCAGCAGAATAGAACGGAAACTTTGATGATTGCAGCAACTGTGCGTGTAGCTCTGTAAGGTCCTGCATGAGCACCTTGTTAATCTGTAGGTGTCCACCTTCTCGACAACCTTCTTGATTCATCATGCGTACAAGGTCGCCAAACCAGTCTTCCTCTTCCTCCTTTTGTTCTTCGGTGTATTGGAACTGGTCGATATATTCTTTACGGATTCGTGTCAATGAACAACCGTAAGCACGGATAGTATCTTCTATCTGCCACATATAAAGCAGATATTCTGCTATACTCTTCTTTCTTAATTCCTTAGCTACAAACATAAATTACCCTTATTCCATTAATCCGTCAATAGTTGGCAGATGATAAAGATTAAATACTGTACCTACAAGCATAATGATAGAAAACAGAATGACAACAGAACCTATAACCTTATTTATAATAAGAATACCATTGACATCAAACTTTCCTCTAATCTTATCTATCAACCATGATAAGCCATACCACCAAAGTAACGCACCAGCAGGGATACAGGTAAAACCGATAATCATCTCTAATGGGCGATTAGGCTGTACGAAAGCGAATTGTGCGTAACTTGCAATGAAGAGGAAGATAATCATTGGATTAGAGAGGGTTACCAAGAAGGCTGTAACGCCATTATGGAAGAGAGACCCCTTCTCCTTACCACTCTGATGAGCTTTCTTCATCGGATCAGATTTGAAGCAATAGACTCCAAAGAGTAATAATAATACACTTCCTGTAATCTGTACTATCAACTTATATGTAGGGTTTTCTAAAGGTCCCATAATGAAACTCATACCTAACCCTACGATAAGTGCATAAATAGTGTCGCTGATAGCGGCTCCAATACCTGTTATAAAACCATACCAACGTCCCTTGTTCAAGGTTCGTTGTATACATAATATTCCAACTGGACCCATGGGAGCTGATGCTATAATTCCAATAAGCAGTCCCTTAAAGATAAAATCCAGTATATCTAATTGAATAGGAAATTGCATGCTTGTTATTTTGGGTGCAAAATTGCAAAAATAATACGAGATAAGCAAATTTACCTAACAAAACTTTGTGGCATTCCTCTTTTTTTCATAACTTTGCCCATAGTATATTCAAACTAAAAACTTATTATGTCATGGACGTAACAGAGCAGAAACCAGTTGTAACTGGATTGGAAAAGCCATTTGTAATTGGCTTGGATTTAGGAGGAACAAACGCAGTATTCGGTGTCGTAGATCAGCGTGGTCAGGTACTTGCCACCAATTCTATTAAGACACAGGCTTATAAGACAGTCGACGATTTTGTAGAAGCAGGTGTAGAGGCAATACGTCCTCTCGTTGCAAAATATGGTGGAATAGGTCAGTTCCGTGCTATGGGTATTGGTGCACCTAATGGTAACTTCTATCGTGGCACGATTGAGTTTGCACCAAACCTCTCATGGGGACACGATGGTGTTGTGCCATTGGGCGATATGTTCTCACAGAAGTTGGGTATTCCTGTTGGTCTTACTAATGATGCGAATGCTGCAGCTATCGGTGAGATGCAGTATGGCGTTGCCCGCGGAATGAAGGATTTTATCATGATTACACTCGGTACAGGTGTCGGCTCTGGTATCGTTATCAATGGTCAGATGGTCTATGGTTCTGATGGCTTTGCTGGAGAATTAGGCCACGTAATCATGGTTCGTGGAGAGAAGGGGCGCACTTGTGGTTGTGGTCGTACAGGTTGTTTGGAAACTTATTGCTCTGCAACTGGCGTTGCTCGTACAGCTCGTGAGTTCTTGCAGAATAGCAAGGAAGACTCTTTGTTGCGTGAGATAAAGCCAGAAGATATCACTTCTTTGGATGTTTCTATTGCTGCTGGTCGTGGCGATGCACTTGCGAAGCGTGTTTACGAGTTCACTGGCAAGATATTAGGTGAGGCTTGCGCTGATTTCGCAACCTTCTCTTCTCCAGAGGCTTTTATCTTCTTTGGTGGTCTAACTAAGGCTGGTGACTTATTGATGGAACCAATCATGCGTTCTTATAAGGAGCATGCTTTGGAAATCTTCAAGGACAAACCAAAGTTCTTGGTAAGTTCGCTTGACGATGCTGCAGCAGCCGTTCTCGGTGCTTCAGCTATTGGTTGGGAATTGTAATTAATGATATAAAGTCCAGATTTCTTTTGAGTTATATGTGCAGTTTGTCTGCTTGTCTACTTGAAAGAGTCTAAAACTTATATATTTAAAGTAGGGACAAACACCCTTGTCAGACATTCTTTTTATAATTAAAAGAACTGACTTACGAGGTTGTTTGTCCCTATTATGTTTTATCTATATTACTAATTTTATATGATTTCCTTTTTATGATGATGTCTGTACGCTGTGTCTAAGTTGATAGAAAGCGGTTTTTCAATAAATTCTTATGTGTGTCTTGCTATCTTGATAGCGATAAAAAGGAATCTTTCTACCCGTATCCTTTCTATGTGTTGCTATTCCGCACATCTCGTGTTGATGCCCCGCACATATTGTGCTGATGCTTCGCACCAATGGTGTTGAGTATAGAATGTCTTGCTAAACATTGATTAGAAGGAGGCAATTTGTAGTTAGTATAGAATTGTTCCGTCAAAAGTAATCATATGGAAGATTCTTCGTTTGAAAGTTATATCAGGCTTTAAAACTCTTTATAGACTTTCTTTTTGTAGTTTTTGTTTTGTGTTCTCATTTTTTTAATCTAACTTTGCGAATACTTATAATACTTAGAAAGAAAAAACAATAACAGAAGATGAAACAGGAAGACGACATCAAGAAAGCGATTGAAGTGATGAGAAAGGGTGGTATCATTCTTTACCCAACTGATACTGTGTGGGGTATAGGTTGCGATGCTACCAATGCGGAAGCTGTAGCAAAGGTATATGCCTTGAAACGCAGAGACGATTCGAAGGCTCTTATTTGCTTAGTTGATTCTGATAACCGACTTCAGCGTTATGTACGCAATGTTCCTGATGTTGCTTGGCAGTTGATAGAAGCTGTTGAGAAACCAACAACATTGATTCTTGATGGTGCTGTTAATCTTGCTCCAAATCTGATAGCAGAAGATGGCTCTATAGGTATTCGCATTACAAAGGAGCCCTTCTCACATGAGTTATGCTATCGATTCCAGAAGGCTATTGTAAGTACTTCGGCAAATGTTAGTGGTGAACCTGCTGCGCAGAATTATCGTGATATCTCACAGGAGATTCTTGATGGTGTTGACTATGTTTGTGAGTCAAGACGTCAGGAACACAAACCACATACTCCATCCAGCATTATTAAATTGGCTGCTGATGGCGAAGTAAAAGTTATAAGGAAATAATTGAATTGATAGATGAAAGTGTCAGGTAGTCAGGGGATTATTTCTCAACTTGATAATTGGCGAAAGAATCATGTTTCCAATCGCGAGTTAGTCTTAGTATTAGCGTTTGCTATTGGTCTTCTTGCTTCATTGGCAGCATATATTCTTCACTTTATTATCAAATTGATAGAGGAATTAGTAACCTCTGGTTTCGATGTTGCAACGATTAACTGGCTCTATCTCATCTATCCAATCGTAGGTATTTGGCTGACAAGTCTATTTGTTAAGTATGTTGTACGTGATAATATTTCACATGGTATTACGCGTGTCCTCTATGCTATTTCTACGAAACAATCTCGTTTGAAAGCTCATAATACTTGGTCGTCTATTGTTGCTTCTGCCATTACGATTGGTTTTGGTGGTTCGGTAGGAGCAGAGGCACCTATTGTGTTGACGGGTTCAGCTATTGGTAGTAACCTCGGACGTATCTTTAATTTAGATAATCGCACACTCATGCTTCTTGTGGGTTGTGGTGCAACGGCGGCTGTATCTGGTATTTTCAAGGCTCCAATAGCAGGATTGGTATTTACATTGGAAGTGTTGATGGTCGATTTGACCATGGCTTCTCTTTTGCCGATATTGATTGCATCAGTGACGGCAACGTGTTTCTCTTATTTCTTCACAGGTGGTTCGTCAATGTTTCATTTCCAAATGGATAACATTTGGGGACTTGATCGCGTTCCACCGACAATCTTGTTAGGTATCGCTTGCGGTTTTGTATCACTCTACTTCATGCGCTTAATGTCATGGTGTGAGAATGGTTATGGGAAACTTTCTTCTAAGCCTTATCTGAAACTACTTGTGGGTGGCTTAGTGCTTTCTCCACTTATTTTCCTCTTTCCCTCTCTCTATGGTGAAGGCTATGATAGTTTGAGATTGTTTATAGAAGGAAAGACAGAGGCTGACTGGATGCAAATCATGAGTGGTTCTATGTTTGCTGAAAAGTCAAATTTCTTACTGCTTTATGTGGGCTTAGTTGTAATGACGAAGGTCTTTGCAACCAGTGCAACAAATGGTGCAGGCGGTTGTGGTGGAACCTTTGCGCCTTCTTTGTTCATCGGTGGCTTTGGTGGTTTCTTCTTTGCTCGTTTTTGGAATATGGAGCAACTTGGTGTTTATATTCCAGAGAAGAACTTTACGCTCTATGGTATGGCAGCTGTGATGTCGGCTGTGATGCATGCACCTTTGACGGGTATCTTCCTGATTGCCGAGCTAACAGGCGGTTATCAACTCTTCATCCCATTGATTATCGTGACTATCAGTTCTTATCTTACGATAAATATCTTTGAACATCATAGTATATATGCTGTACGTTTGGCAAAGCAAGGTAAACTCCTCACACACCATACAGACAAGTCTATCCTCACTTTGATGAGTATGGATAAGATTATCGATCATGACTTTACATCTGTCGGACCGGATATGGAGATGGGAAAACTTATTCATGCTATCAGTTCAAGTCGCAATGATTATATTCCTGTGCTCGATGAGTCTCGTAAGTTATTAGGTGAGATTGATATTAACAATCTACGAGATATTATTTTCCGTACAGAACTTTATCACCGTTTCCATGTAAATCAATTGATGTCGCCACCAGCAGCAATGCTCGGTGTCAACGACCCAATGGAGGATGTGATGAAGACTTTTGAACGTACGGGTGCACAGTATTTACCTGTTGTGAATATTGATAGCCAGTTGGTTGGCTATATCTCTCGAGCTCGCCTTTATAGTATGTATCGTCAGTTTGTAGCAGATTTTAGTGCAGAATAAATAGGTATCTGCCGTCTCTTACTTATTATCTCACCTCTTGTTAAATTCCCAAAGATAATGAAAAAAGAAAATATACGTATTGTTTTCATGGGTACTCCAGAGTTTGCTGTGGAGTCGTTGAAAGCATTAGTTGAGAATGGATATAATGTTGTAGCTGTAGTCACACAGCCTGATAAACCTGTTGGGCGTCATCAAGAACAGCTGCAGCCATCACCTGTGAAACTCTATGCACTTGAACATAACTTGCCTGTTTTGCAGCCTGTAAAGATGAAGGATGCTGATTTTATAGAAGAATTGCGTTCTTATAAAGCTGATATGCAGGTGGTTGTTGCCTTTCGTATGTTGCCGGAGATAGTTTGGAGTATGCCTCGCTTAGGTACGTTTAATGTACATGCAGCCTTGCTTCCGCAGTACCGTGGTGCTGCTCCTATCAACTGGGCGGTTATCAATGGTGAGACCGAGACAGGTGTGACGACCTTCTTCCTTGATAAAGACATTGATACTGGTTGTATTATCCTTCAAAAGCCGTTTGCTATTCCTGATACAGCTGATGTTGAGTATGTCTATGATGGCTTGATGGTTTTGGGCGCAAAGATTGCCATGGAAACAATTGATCTCATTGCATCTAAATTGCCTGAAGATAGTCTGGATACCGTTGATTTCTCTGCAGTTCTTGATGGCATAAGTGCTCCTCAAGTGTGTGAAGATGCTGAATTACATCATGCACCGAAGATATTTAAGGAGACATGCGAAATCAATTGGAACCAGTCTGCTAAGAAAGTTTATGATTTTGTGCGTGGACTCAGTCCTTATCCTGGCACTTGGAGTACACTCTGTTCTATTGAAGACAATGAGGTAAAGCCTTTGATTATGAAGGTTTATAAGACGGCTAAGTCAGACCGCGCATCTATAGGTACCCCTGGTACGCTCGTCGTAGAAAAGACTCGTCTCTATGTCAATACGTCTGATAACCTCTTGGAGCTTCTCGATATTCAGTTGACAGGTAAGAAACGAATGGATGTTCGCTCATTCTTAAATGGGTTTAAGGATATAGAGAAGTACCTTTTCCAGACAGAATGACGATAGTTTAGACAGAATGACGATAGTTTAGACAGAATGACATAAAGACATATTCCTTTAATGACATATTTAAACCAAACAACAAAATGTGTTACTAAGGAAATATGTCTTTATGTCATTCTGGCTTGTTCTATAGCTTCATTGGTATTGTTATTTGTAGTTCTGTGAGGTCTGCCTTCGTTGCATGTGCATTAACGCTAAAGCCTAAAGTAAGATTCTTCAGCTTAGGGAAACTATAAAACACACCAACTTGTTCATGATAAGGTCTTTCCAAGCCATTGCGTGATTTATAACCCATGTGTCGGTAGAGGTAATAGCCTAAGCTGACACGAACAGACATGTTACCATAAAAGATCTCGTGACGACCTTCGATGCTCAGTGACCACGGACTATGCTTCTCTCCAGTGTATCCATGTTCTTTATCATGTTGTGCAACCCTACTGGCATAATCTCCATAGAAAAGACCAAAGCCTACGCCAGATGCCCAGCGACGTGCATAACGATAGAGTAGGTGAGTATGGAAAGAATAGGATCCGTAGAAAGTAAACTGCTCCTTACGATAGTCTGGATGTCCTTGTGGAGTTTCAAATTGTGTCTGCTGCCAATCCTCAAGTAAAGTTTTACCACCTATTCCAAGGGTAAATTCCGTAAACCAATACTTTTGGAAAGGATTTTTAGAAAGTGTGTTCTCCTTTGCAACCTTCGTTGTTTCCTTCTCTGGTTCGTATACAATACCAAGGAATGGACCTAAATAGTTTGCACCTTTGTTGGGTCGTGCCATAGCCCCATTGCTATGGTGTGCGAAGTCTAATCCAACCTTTATGCTCCATTCCTTTGCTACCTTATATTGTCCGTACAGTCCTGCTGTGAAGAAGATATTAAGGTGTGAACCAATATATTCGTTGTCAATATTGTTCTTTTGGTTATATTTTAGAGAAGTATAACCAACGCCAGTACCTAAGTAATAGCCCCACTGCCAGTGTTCACTACGATAAAGTGGGCGGTTAAGCGTACCATATAGGGTTAGGAAGTTACCTAATTTACTGGTATAATTTACTGGCTGTGCCTCTCCCCATGGGGTATCTTTATGCATAGTAGTCCCATGGTTAAGGTTATAGCGCAGACCAACAGAGAAGGTAGGGTAGTTATAATCACGTGCAAAATCATTCTCTGTTGGTATGATATTTACTTGTGCAGCTATGGCATGCGTCTCTTTCGCCTTAGTCCAGATACGTGGTTCCTTGTCTATACATAAAGTTTGGGCAGGCGTATAACGTACCTCTATACTAATTTTAGGTATAGCAATAGAATCACACTCCTCTGCAGAAGCAACTGCAGAGAGTAGTAAAAATAGTATGAAAAGGAGTTTTCTCACTTGTTTTCAGACGGTATCAGAGCACCTGTATCCTGTAGCCAAGTGTTACTTCCAACATACTGTTTCGAGCGTTCTTTAATAAATCCTTTGCTTCAGTATCTCTTGCTAACTTTCTAAAGTATAGATTGTAGCGCGCTTCTACCTGCCATTGCTTCCATTCGTAGCTAACACCAAGAGGAAGTGCGACATCACCACTATGGATATGATTCTTGAGGTTGATATCTTCACCATTTTTCTCTTTGGCATGTGCACTGATAACATATCCTGCGTGTACTCCTGTAGTGAAACTCCATGGTAAATCTGCCCATGGATACCAACGTACTATATAGTTAGTGTTGATATAATGCAAATTGACATTGTATGGACCATATTTTTGTATAATAGGGTTCCCATAGTCGTCTGTGGCGTTGATATTACGATAGTTACCTGACCCTCCTTGATGGCTATATTGCATTTCAACGTCTATTGCAAGGTTTTTAGCCACGAAGACTTCAACGTAGGCACCAGCAACAGCCCCCAACTTAAAATTGTTATCAACACCTAAGAGGTTTGATAAGTTTAATCCAACTTTTGGGGCTGCATATAAATCCCATACTGTATGCTCACCAGTTGGTTTGGTATCTTGAACAATGGCTCCTTTAACGTCTTGGTAGCCTTCTTTAACAACTTCGCCAATACGTTTCACGGCGTTTTTGTTTATTACCTGAGCCTGTCCGTTTGTCCATGCCCCTAAAAGGATGGCAGCAATCAATATAATCTTTTTCATTTTTAGGATAACTGATTCTGTTGCAAAGATAGTGATTTTTCTTCAAACCATTGATATCTTGTGGCTTTTTCATACATATAAAGATAGAGAATAACCTCAATTTCGCAGCACTTTTTCTTGTGAGATGATTTTATGTGTTGAGGCGTCTTTTTGCCTCTACATGTGATAACCCAAGTTTAACACCCACTTTCGCCTAATTGTTACTGTCACCGTACTTTCCTCATTTTTCTTATGGGCTCTGTGTCCTACAAATTTTATTCTTTTTGAATGGTGAGTGTTTTAAGTTCAACTTATCGTATATCTGTTTTGCTTGCTTCGAAGGACTACTACATTGGCGCATCTCGATGGTTTCACCTAATGGATTCTTCCCTTTTGTGGTGACGAGCTTTTGGGTGCTCATACGTCGTACTATCTCGGTCCAGTAACAGGATTCTCCTTCTCGTTTTAATTGACAACGGATAGTGTTTACCACCCAGTAGGCTAATAAACCGAAGAAAAGGTGTGCGTCGCTTCGCTCATCTTTCTGATGATAGATAGGACGGAGGTTGAGATCATTCTTTAGTTGTCTGTTCGTACATTCTATCTCACGAATGAGATTGTAGTATTCCCATGTTACACGTTCAGAAAGTGTCCTGACATTGCTGCGGAGGAAATAGACTCCATGACCAGATTCCATTGCCGAGAGGTCTTTTATCTCCCAGTCTACACGCAGCATCTGCTTGGGTTTCTTCTCGTTTTTTATGTAGCTTATCTGGTAGAACTTCGCTATAGAAGGGTACTTCTGTATGGCACGTCCTGTACGTTCAACAACCTTTTCATAGGTTTTTGTTCCACCTTTCTTGGAGATTCCATTGTTTATCCTCTGCAGTTCCATCTCAAAACGCTCTCTCCAAACCCTGTTCATGGACGACTCTGTCATAGCTTTCGAAGGAGATGTTATTTCGAGATAATAATCCTTATCATCCTCTGTCTTAACCTCTTTCAGCGTTATCTTCTGCCGACGGGCATCCATTACCGTAACACTCTTGTTATCATCACTGAGCGTATAGTCCTTCATTTGCGTACGGGATACGCAGAGATAATTGTAACCCTTTTTCTTTATTAACTCCAAGTTCTCTTCTGTGGCAACACCTGCATCCATGACAACAAGCGTATCCTTGCTTCGTGATGGATTCCTCTTTGCCAGCGTATCAATCATATTGGGTAGAGACTTGGGATCTGCTGTATTACCCTCTAAGATTGAAGAATAACGTATAAAACCTTCTTTATTGATACATAATGCAAGTACAAGTAGCTTACAGTCAGAGCGTTTTTCTTTTGAACGACCGAACTTGGCTTTATCGCTATTACGCTTGCTACCCTCGAAATAGAAGTTGGTTAAGTCGAAGAGCATCAACTTGTTGTCTATATTAAAGAGAACGTCAGTAATGCTGCACAGATGATGCTCTAACTGTTCCTTTAGTTCATATAATTTGTCAGTGATTTTATACAGAGAATTGAGAGGGTGTGTCAAAATAGACACTTCCTCTTTTTGAAGAAATTGTTGACCTATTTTGTGAAAACCGTCAACCCTTTTTAAAAAAAACAGTCGACTGTTTTTGAAAAATAGTCGACTGTTTTGATGAAAACTGTTGACTATTTTTGTGGACAGAGTAAGTTTTAGAAAATAAAAAGAGAGAATGTGCCTATTTTGACACACCCTCCTCCACTATAAAGTTCACCAGCAGCCGAGTTATCGCGCAAATAATAATAAGACGAACGTTCAGAAACTGCATATACTGCGCGAACAATCAATGCTGATAAAGCCGTACGTATCGTATTCTCCGTCCAGCCGTTTCTGCGCAGGAAACCCTCTAACTGCAGCTTGTCTATTGTCTGCTTGCAGAGCCACTCTGCACCAACATTCCTTGCGTCAGTATAGTTTGCCGTCTCAAGGTCAACGTAGTTCTCATATTTTCTCAGCGATTTCTGCTCTTCCTTATTAAACCGATCGATTCCACCTTCTTTCTCCATACGGATCCACCATTCGTCAGCCTTTGCCTGTTCAAAAGGAGTAAGACCGTCAAGATGTTCTATGAAAAGCGAGGGTGTACTTCTCTTTTTGAAGCGTTCGGTAAGAGCGTATGCAATTTTTCGAACCTGTACAGCAGTAAGTGAAGGTTCGAACCCGATGTTCAACAGAATTAGCGAATGTACATGACCCTGCACGTCACGATATGACTCCTTGATGCGATAATAAGGAGCCATGTCGCCTGTGGCAGGGTTGAATCGTGTCTGTACATTTGCGTGCATGAGTGCAAAGTAACAAAATATTTTTGATATGGCTGTGTCCTACAAATCAGATTTTACTCCTCACAACAATACTCTACACTTGATTATCAATCATTTATCAAATTGATACTACACAAAACATCCCGAAAATTTATGAAAAATAATTTTGCCGGTTAAACTTGGGATAAGAAGCGACCTTAGAGTGGAATTTGCCCTTGCAGGCGCATAAAATCCCCCACCCAAGCCAATAGGGAAAATGAATGCCACAAAGAAATGCTGTTTATTCAAGGAAAACTTCAGAGTAGTATGCTTTATTGGTATAAAGGTTTAGAACGTTCTGCCTTCCTGTGCACACCCATTTCGCTGGCACACTGACAAAATGCAGGATAAAGGCTTTCAATCTGCTTGTCTTTTTCAATGGCTTAACCTTTTCGCTGATACGACGGACGAGATAGAGATAGAAGTTCTTCAGCATGGCGGTAACCATCATGAACACCATGTTCTCAGCCATAAAGGAAAAGGGCAGATGTGCCCAGCCGAAGTCATTGTTCTGTATGTCGAAGTTCTTTTCACTCGCTCCACGTTTATTGTAAAATGTAATGATGTCTTTCTTGGTTGACACTCAGTCATTGGTAAGGATACAGCGATATGTGTATATCACTCCGAACATATCCGTCTGTTTCTTACCATCCTTGTCCCTTAAAGTACTTCGCTGTACGACAAGTCTGTATGACTTTCCTTCAATGAGGTTGTCCGTGTTGACGGATGTGACATCGCATTTTTCATAACCAACCTCGATGCTCTTCCATTCTTTCAGTTGGCGGAACTCTTCATAACGAGTGCCACAGTTGGCAGCACGTATATAGAATGTGTTACAGCGTTGCTCTACAGTTTGGATAATTTCCTTTGAGAACGACCCACAGTCGGCACGGAAACGCTCTATTGTCACACCAAGTTCTGAGATTACTCGGTCCATAATGCGACGAAGCGTGTCTTCCTGATGAAATTTCACATTGGTGTTTCCATCACGATTCTCACCTCCAACGATAATGCCCCCAATGGAAGCCCAACCAGGGAAGTAGCCAAAATCCTGTTTGTAAGAATACTTTGCATCAAACTTGTGGGCAGGAATAAACTGATGATCAAAGTCCAAGTCAACATGGCTGCCTACCTTTATAAGCCCCATCTGTCGTATCATTCGCAGAAGTAAGGTGTTCAGTTTCTCTGCTACATTGAAGCTATACGACTTTCCAGAGGTCTCGCTCTTATAGACGATGTTTTCTTCGGCAAGCTCCTTAAGTCCACGTCCTACAGTGTTGGCACCAGGCATTTGCGTACCAGGTCTCTGCCTGAACTGCTCTATAAGTGTATTGATATCCTCAAGACATTCTCCACCACAAAGGTAACTGAAGAAGAGAGAACCGAAAATGCTTCCATGACTAAACGCCTTATCACTGCTACCACGTTTACCCAAGACAGATTCTGTGAGTTTTTCAAAGCCCAACTTTGAAAATACGTCCATAATATGATAAATTCCACCGAAAGAAGTGATATTCTCGTTTTTAATTGCTATCTTTGTCATGTCAGTTGTTTTGCTTGTTTTTTATTTAACAGCACTAAGTTAGGTGAAATTTCTGACATCTCCAAGTGTTTTGAGGACATTGTTGCTCAGGCACTTGGGTTTCTTATAAGATTTTGTTCTGCGGAATTAAGGAATAATACAGAATGACTCTAAGTTTGCAGCAAGAAACTTAAACAGGGTATAATCCCCTTTAGGAAGCAAGGTTGATTCATTACCTTTGTTGTTAAAAGGAAGAACCAGCCTACAGGATAGGGAAACTATAGAATGACTAGGAATTCTATTCCAGCTTATGTTTTATTCCATCCTGTATAGTTGCAGAGACCTAATAGAAAGTCTAGGCTGCGAGCCTATTTAGAGTCTTGCGTCCAACAACTATTGGCTAGCCTTCCATAAAGTGCAAAGTTATGAAGAAAGTTTTAATTGGCATTGATTTCTCAAAAGAAAAGTTCGATGTAGCTATTATCGTTAAGTCAACATCTACACAAGAACATGCATTGTTCGATAACAAAGTTAGCGGTTATCGTAAAATGATTAAGTGGATTAATTCAGTAGTAGAGGATATTCCATGCTCTTCTTGGTTGTTTTGTGGAGAGACTACAGGGGGATATAGTCGTATGATGAGTGACTGGCTCTATGCGCAAGGATATGACGTATGGATAGAAAATGCACTGGTCATCAAACGGACATTTCCTCTAAAACGCCTAAAGAACGATACCGTTGATGCCTTTATGATAGCAGAGTACGCTCTGCGTTTTGAGGACAGAGTACAGCTGTATGAACCAATGAGTCAATCCCTAACAGAGCTACGAGAGATTTTTCTATACCGTCATCACCTCGTACGACATAGGTGTAGCTTTGAGGTACGGCGTATAGAAAAACGATTTACACAACAGAAATCCGCTAACAAGAATGTGATAAGTCAGAGTGCCAGACATATCATTACCGAGATAAATAAGGAAATAGCCAAGTGTGATGAAAAGATAAAGGAATATATCGAATCAGATAACCAACTCTATAGTATTTTTGCCATTGTCACATCTATGCCAGGTATTGGAACTATCAACGCTGTCAGTTTAATGGTATATACGAACAACTTTACTAAGTTCGCATACAACCCAAGAAAGATTGCTTGCTACTATGGTATAGCACCTTTTGGACGTGATTCTGGCACAAGCGTACACACTGATCCACGAGTGGGCTTTATAGCTAATAAGATGCTCAAATCGCTCCTCACACAGGCTGCATTAGCCGCTGTACGAACTTGTCCACAGATTGCAAAGTATTATCAAAGGCTTATAGAACGAGGAAAGAAACCTATGGTTGCACTGAATAATGTCAAGAATAAAATGATTGCCATTATAACTGCAATGGTCAGAACTGGTTGCATGTATCAACCTGACAACATCTGTTTGGCAACACAAAGTGTAAATATTAAATAAATAGTTAAAATAAGAAATATTGGAGGTTTTTGACATAGAAAGCATAAAAGTATAGATAATGTTGAGCCATAATGACAAAAAGACATATTTTTAATGACATATTCAATATAGTCATTTGTGAATAAATAGGGAATTTCAGTTAATTCCCTCTTAGAGCTCTCCAAGGCAGCCAAAAACTGCATTCTTTTCCTTGGAGAAGGTCCCAGAAAAAGAATATGCTGTGTTATTTGTTCAAAAATCTCAAATAATGAGTCATATGAGCACACCTGCCCTTTCCATACTATCTATGGACTTGTAAAATTATCCTTAAGTTTTATTAGGCAGCCTTCTTCACCCTCCGAGCCATCTCCCTTGCGGCAAGAATGGCAGCATTTGCTGTATGGATTCCGAAGAAGAGTAGTAGCCTCTCGCTAAACATATTGCGTGCCTTGATGCGTCCAAGGCTATAGTGTTGCTTTTGATTTCCAAAGCTACCCTCCATTACCGTAGCTCTGAGGTTTCCAATAATCTTTCTCGCTGTCTTGAGACATTCAGCTTCTTCTTTGGGTCTTGGACCTTTTCTAGTGAAACAGGTCGTTATGCCTTTTTCTGTACACATAGTGCGGTTGGCATTGTTGGCGTATATGGAATCGGCACCTACACGCTTGACTTTGATTCCCGTCAAAGATTCTTGATATTCTATACATAGCTTAAGACGGACACCCTCGTTGAATGCCTCAAAGCTGTGGTGCTCTATGAATGATATGCCGTCTATCTGTATGTTGTTGACCTTTGCCCCAAACTCTACACGCTTGTTTTCCTTGCCTCTGACAATAGGACGGAGGTAGGGGCGGTCGATGCTGACGATACGGTGCTTGACTTCCTTGCCGGAGAATAGTTCTGACTGTTGGAGGCATACCTCACGCACAGCGGACAGCCGCTTTTCTTGTTCTGCCGACAGACAGATGCAAGGACTGTACTGTTTACGCAGACGATTCCATTGGGACAGGAGTTTGGACAGAAGCCTCAGGAGTCTTCTCCTGAGCTTGCGCGTGGACGAGGCTGTGTGCTTGCGCTGCTTAGCGTATGCAAGCCTGGCCTTGTCAATATTATTATACTTGCTTCTCGGAATACGCTCTGAGAGGTGTTTACACTCGGAGACCAGCAGAGTGTGAAGCCAATAACAACACTCCCAGAGCAGCTTGATATCCGTAGGAAAACGCAGGTAGCTCTCGTAACAGGTTGCATCCGTCAAGCACAGGTCTTTGTCTTTAAGGTTGTCTTTCCATTTGGCATACAATATGCCCTGAAAGCTGTCTATGTCAAGAAACTGACCAAGACGATTGCGTATGGCACTTACAATCTTTCCATCCTTGATGGGACAGGAGGGGTCTATCAGAACACCACAGAACATCTGCATGTGGATGCTTCCGTTAAGCATTTCTATCAGACCATCGTCAGACAGACCTGTGTATGACTTAAGGAACATTAGGGCTATTTCTCCTTCACCCGAGAAAAGAGGCTTTTTGCCTCGCTTGCTCTTATGGCTAAGGTTCGTATACTCTGCTGCCAACTCCTTTAGTGGGAGCTGGGAATGAATGCGTCCAAGTTCGCTTTGTGCAAAGCTTTCACGATAGCTCTGTAAAAAATCGAACTCTGTAAAGGGCAAAGTTGGTGTTATATCAGAAATTTTTTGTATCTTCACGACGATTTATTTTAAGTTTTCCCCCGATTCTGCCCGTGATGGGTCGTTCGGGGGATTTTATGTAAAGGTACAAATAATATATTATGCTGACAAACAATTAGTTAGAAAAATTCTGAATATCCCTAAATATGTTATATAGCCATAATGATATATTTTAATTGATGCCATAATGCCATAAAAACATATTCTTTATTGACATATTCAATGCAGGATATATGGCTGGAGTATTAGGTTTGTCCCTATGCATTATGGCTTTGCTATGTCATCATATGTGAGGGGTATCTCGGTGATTACTCCCCTCCCTTTGGGGGAGGGGCGAGGGGGAGGGGCCAGTTGGTGGGTCAGGCTTTGTTGCTCATTCTTTCTTTTTTATATCGTGTGCCTGCAATTTTTCTATGAATATTCTTTCTTTTCTCATTTTTTTTATTTAATTTTGTACCCATAATAAAGGAAATTAGAACTATTAACAGAAAGATTCTGCGAACGAAGCATCTACTGAATTGACCAACACAGTTTTATTGTTTGGGTTAACGATTGTTACTGTACCACGTCTATTTATTTTTGCCCATTCGTTCTTATGTGGAGTGACCGTGATAGTTGTCAGCCTGCAAGCTATTCATTGTTTGTAGGGAGAGGAACTATTCTTAAAATCTATCATTATTCTGTTTCGTGTAAATTTTATTTTTTTTAATTTAAAATCTTTCTTTAGATATGACTATTAAACAATATGATTATGTTATAATTGGCGCAGGCCTTTTTGGTGCTACCTTTGCTTATTTGGCTACTAAGCAAGGGAAAAAGTGTATGGTAATAGACAGACGCTCACAGGTTGGAGGTAACCTTTATTGTGAAAGGATAGAAGGAATAAATGTACATAGATATGGTGCTCATATCTTTCATACATCTAGTAAGCGTGTGTGGGATTTTGTGAATTCTCTTGTTGAATTTAATCGTTTTACTAATGCACCTGTTGCATATTATAAGGGTAAACTTTATAATCTACCTTTTAATATGAATACATTTTGTCAGGTGTGGGGAGTAACTACACCTGAAGAAGCGCAAAAGAAACTTGATGAACAACGAGAAGAAGCTGTTGCTAGGATGAAGGCTGAGGGAGTTGCCGAACCTCGCAATCTTGAAGAACAGGCTCTAGCATTAATAGGTAAGGATATTTATGAAAAACTGATAAAAGGATATACGGAAAAACAATGGGGAAGGAAATGTACAGAATTACCAGCCTTTATTATCAAGCGTCTTCCTGTTCGTTTAGTTTACGATAACAACTATTTCAATGATAAATATCAGGGTATTCCTATTGGTGGGTATAATAAGCTAATAGATACTTTACTTGAAGGGGTAGAGACGAATACTGATACAGATTTTTTTGAGTGTCAACATTCTTATGACGCAGAGGAAGGGAATCATAACTTACAAATTAAAGACTTTAAAGTACAATCTAAAAAACTTGTTTTTACAGGCAAGATTGATGAATATTTTGGATACAGTTTAGGTAAGTTGGATTATCGTACAGTTCGGTTTGAACAGGAGGTTTTGAACACTGCTAATTATCAGGGTAATGCTGTTTTCAATTATACAGAAGCAGAAGTGCCTTATACACGTATTATAGAACATAAACATTTTGAATTATTTGGGCAGGAGATTTATACTAATCCTAAAACTGTCGTTTCGTATGAATATTCAATGGAATGGCAGGAAGGTATGGAACCTTACTACCCTGTAAATGATGAAAAAAATAATGAGCTTGCAAAACAGTATCGTGCATTGGCCGCAACAGAACCTGCTGTTATTTTTGGAGGAAGATTGGCTGAATATAAATATTATGACATGGCTCCTATTGTTGAACGTGTGATGCGATACTTTTTTTAAAATGTTTTATTTTACATATAAAAGGGTGTTCTTTGTGAGGTTTTTGATATTAATATTCTTTTTGTTTTTTTCTTCTCGGAATGGTTTTGCAGAAATAAGTGATTCAACGATTTTTGTAGATGCTATAAATGGTAAAGAATCACCCATAAAGACTTCTTTAGAGTTATCGACAAAATATGTTTGGCGTGGTATTGAATATGGAACAGGTACAGTTACCTTTGCAAAAATATCTTATCAGAAGAAAAATTTTGATGCATACTTAGAAGGTGTTTACAGCACTAATGGTAGTCATTCTGAAGTTGATCTGGGAATTGGATATACTTATAAAAGGCTTTATGTAGGTTTAGCTGATTACTATTATCCCTCTACTGTTAGTAACAAAGATAAATATTTTAATTTAGCTAATAGAAGTACAGGACATTATATAGAAATGTATAGTATATTGAGTCCAACAAAGATACCTTTTCTGTTAACATTGTCGTCCTATGTTTTTGGTGCAGATAAGAATTTAAAAGGTAGGCAAGCTTTTTCTTCTTATGCAGAGTTGGCTTACTTTTATAAATTTAAGGATAACAACATTTTAACTCTTGCCTTAGGGTCATGCTTAAATAAGGGATTTTATACAGATTATAAGTCTGGATTTAACATAGTCAATGTTTCCCTTAAATATGAAACAAATCTCAAGTTTGGTAGTTTTCATTTGCCAGTTAGTGCGTCTTATATCGTTAATCCTTATAGGGAGAAATCTTATTTTACATTCTCTCTTTTTCTTAAAAGCAAAATATGAATACGGCTGTTATTTTAGCTGCGCGTAAAGAGCAGAATTCTTGTATACCTTATCCTTTGAAAGAGTTTTTCATAGGAGATGGAAAAAGAACATGTTTACTGGAACGTATTATTCTTATATTGGAAGAATATGGGATTAGTAATATCTTGATAGTTGTTGGCTATCAGAAGCATTTATTTACAAAGTTTGCAAATAAGAATGTTCAGCTGATAGATAATGAAGAATATGAATTTACATCTTCAATGGGTTCGTTAGCTGTTGTAGAACCATATATTAAAGAAGATTTTTTATTAATAGAAAGTGATACATTCTTTGAAAAGAAACTAATAGAAAGAGTATCTAAGGTTGAAGAAGGCAATTGTTTCTGTATAACAGAAGAGTCTGGAAACAGAGATGAGGCTTTTGTGCAAATAAGGCAAGGAAGAGTACAACGGATATCAAAAGATTATCATCAGATTTCTCATATAGATGGTGAGATGATAGGGGTTACTCGTATAAATAAGGAGACTTTTTATCTTATGTGTCGTGCTTATGAACAGTCGACCAATAAGCGTGTAAATTATGAGTATCTTTTACTTGATAATACAGAACTTATAGATCGTAGATTTCTTATGTTTCCTAATCTAATATGGGGGGAGGCTGACAATGAAGACGATTTCAGGATGTTGTCAAATTACGTATATCCTCGTCTTCGTAGGAAAGAAAATCCTTATGATAAGGAAAATCTATATAGCCATCTTCGGAAAATCTTCTCTGAAAAGCACGTTGATGAGACTTGGCAGATAGAACAAATCGGTGGTATGAGTAATAAGAATTTTAAGGTTACTTCACCTGATGGGTGTGAATATGTATTACGTGTGCCAGGTATCGGTTCAGAGGGTATGGTTGAGCGAAATAATGAAGATGTGAATGGGATGCTTGGATGTCGTCTCGGTTTAAACCCTTCCATAAGATATTTTGATAAGAATACAGGTATTAAGCTGGCTGATTTTATTCATAATGCAGAACCTCTTAATGCTGGAACTGTTCAACGAATGTCAAATATGAAGCAGATAGCAGCTATATTCAGGACGCTACATTCTTCTAAAGTACGTTTTAATAATGAATTTAATATTTTTCATGAAATTGTAAAGTATGAAAAACTTCTAACGAAGGCTCGTGGAAAAATGTATGAGGGTTTTGAAAAGGTTAGAGAACAAGTTATGGCTCTTGAGGACTACCTTTTTGAATTAGGTGTTGAAGTGAAGCCATGCCATAATGATCTTGTTGCGGAAAATTTCATTATAGATGAAAATGGTAAGATTTTTCTTATTGACTGGGAGTATTCTGGAATGAACGATCCAATGGCAGATTTTGCTGCTTTATTTCTTGAAAATAAATTTACAGCAGAGAATGTAGATTATGTCCTTAAAAAATATTTTGATGGCAATGTACCCGAAGGAACTTCTCAGAAAATTCTTGCTTATCAGGTGTTGTGGGATTACCTTTGGGCTTTATGGACCTGTATCAAGGAAGCGGAAGGGGATGATTTTGGCACTTATGGGTTAGATCGTTACAATCGTGCAATTCAAAATCTTAAATCAATAAGTATTAAATAAATGAAAGCAAACACAAAGTTTCTTATTCGAAAAGGATACATCTCTGGAATAGGCTCTGG
Organism: Prevotella melaninogenica; assembly: GCF_018127925.1. Classification (NCBI taxonomy): domain Bacteria; kingdom Pseudomonadati; phylum Bacteroidota; class Bacteroidia; order Bacteroidales; family Prevotellaceae; genus Prevotella; species Prevotella melaninogenica. Next base: position 411,208 of record NZ_CP072348.1, read on the forward strand.
TGTAACTTGGGGACTTGACGCAGTACTCCTTGGTATTGTTATGACTATGAGCCCTTTTGTCGAGAACCCAATTTTATTGGTAGGCGGAGCACTTGTTTGCAGTATGTTACATGATGTTTTTGCTTCAGTTTGGATGATATTAATAATGGGCTTGAAGGGAGAACTTAAGTTTTTTCGAGATGCACTATGTTCTAAAGATGGATTTTTTTGTATTTTAGGAGCGCTTTTCGGTGGCCCTTTGGCTATGACATTTTATCTGATGGCTATCTCAAAAGGTGGTCCAGCTTTGGCTGCAACTGTAACAGCGTGTTATCCTTTGTTAGGTTCAATTCTTGCTATATTTATTTTAAAAGAGAAAGTACAACTGCGTGGATGGATAGGTCTGCTAATATGTGTAGCAGGTATTGTTTGGATAGGGTATTCTCCAGAAAAAAATGAGAACATAAATGTATCACAAGGAGTTTTATTCTCTCTTATAGCAGCGATTGGTTGGGCTACAGAGGCTGTTATTTGTGGATATGGAATGAAAAATGGCAGGGTTAAGCCGCAAATGGCATTATTACTGCGTGAAGTCACATCTGGTACTGCATATATTTTAGTGGTATCTCCTTTAATGTTAGGTGGTTTTGGGGCTTCTCAAGATGGTTTAAGAGCCATTTTCTCCTATCCTCCTTGTTGGAGTTTATTACTGCTTACAGCATTTGTTGGTATGAGCAGCTTCTTCCTTTGGTATACTTCTATTGATTTGATAGGGGCTGCTAAGGCTCTTTGTTTTAATGTTACTTATTCTTTTTGGGCAGTAGTTTTCACTTTTATCTTTATTGGAAATCAGCTTTCATGGAATATTGTAATTGGATCGCTGTTGATTATAGGTGGTGTGGCTATAGCTACACTTATCCATAAAAAAAAGAAAGAAGTATGAATGCTATAATAATGGCTGCAGGGATGTCATCCCGCTTTATTCCTCTTTCGTGGGAATGTCCTAAGGCCCTTCTTGAGGTTAAAGGGGAAATATTGATTGAACGTCAAATCAGGCAGCTCAAGGAGGCTGGAGTGACAGATATTACAGTTGTCACTGGCTACATGGCTGATAAATTTGATTATTTGAGTAGTAAGTTTGGAGTCACGTTGGTTTATAATCCAGATTATGCACGATATAATAATACATCTACTTTAATGTGCGTACTTGACCGGCTTTCAGATACATGGATATGCTCTTCTGATAATTATTTCACAGAGAATGTCTTTAATGACCAGCCATTAATTTCTCAATACTCTGCTGAGTATTGTGAAGGTAAAACGATGGAATATTGTCTATCTTTAGACCAATACGATAATATTATCAGTGTAGATGTTGGTGGTTCTGACGCTTGGTATATGGTAGGACCAGTTTTCTTTTCAGTTGAGTTTTCACGAGTTTTTAAGTATCTCTTACGTAAAGAGTATATAAAAGAGGAAGTGAAGCAAGGATATTGGGAAGATGTATATCTTAAAAATTTAGGTAAATTACCACTTATGCGTGTTCGTAAATTTGAGACGGGGGTGATTAATGAATTTGATTCTCTTGCAGAGTTACAATGTTTCGACATTTCATATATATCAAATACTCGTTCTCTTATTATAAAGAAAATCTGTGATAGTCTTCAGTGCTTAGAAAAAGATATAAAGAATATTCAAAAAGTAAATGTTGGGATTCCAGCATTCAGTTTTGAATATCAAGGTGATAGATATATATATAAAAAAGAAGATGAAGTATAATGATTCTGAAGAGGATGTTATGTTAAAAAAAACATTAATATCTACTTTAAAAGGGTTTGTTAATTTTTGTGAGCAGTATAATCTTCGATATTATGCTGCTTTTGGGACAGCTCTAGGAGCTGTTCGGCATCATGGAATAATTCCATGGGATGATGATATAGATGTGTATATGCCGCGTGAAGATTATAATAAGTTTTTATCATTAAAGGGTACACTTGAAAGCTCTGAGTATGAGATTGTTGATATTGAAAATAAAGGATATTATCTGTATTTTGCAAAATGGTGTCAACGTAACTCTACTCTAATAGAGAAACTTGGAGAACCTGCTTTGGGTATTTATGTTGATATTTTTCCTTTGGATTTTTATGATGAAAATTATTGTAAGCCTCTGATTCAGCATAATGAATTATATCGTTATCTATGGCTTATCTATGGTCATGGGTCTCGTAAACATTCTTTTGCAGAAATCTGTAGTGAGATAAGGCTTATAAGTAAAAAAGGTAAGTTTGGTAGATTGGTTACAGTCTTATTGGATACTTCGGTATTTAAACTATTAAGATTACCATCTCTTTTTCTTATAAGAAAATTTATGAAACGTTTGGAAGAAGCACCAAGATCTTCGTACTATTGGCTTTATTCTATTATATCCTGTGAAAGTAAACCTATGCCTATTGAGTGGTTTGGTAAAGGTATAATAATGCAGTTTGAGGATATCAAAGTTCTGATGCCATCTAATTATGATGAGTATCTTACTCGTACGTACGGTGATTATATGACTCCACCTCCTATAGATAAGCGTCTAAGTAGTCATGCACGTTATTTTATAGACTTTCAGCATCGTTATTCTGTAGAGGAGGTTCGTAAATTAAAAAAAAAAGTAATTCTTTGTGATATAATGATCTAACATCATTTGTTTTCAATATTTTAATATGTAAATTAATGTTGTGTATGAATAGAGTAATATGGTATCATTAAAATATGCTTATTTAAGATTCGAGAGATACTACTATAATTCTTCATGGTGTAAGCTTTTGTAGTCTTTTATGTTTCTTCGCATTCAATAAGCCTCCTTTATGCCTAGTTAGTCTGTATGTCATTACTGTTTGCACCAATAGCATTTACCATTTACACGATGAGTGTTAGGTATCCGCACGTTGATAAGGATTGAGAAGAAAAGTTTATGATAACGTATTACTAATATGAAATAAAAGGACATATGATAATGCATGTTATTGATTTGGAGACAACTTATTGACATCTTTCACCAATAATGGTTCTGTGGGGGAATACTCCATTGTCATTCCATATCTTTGCTTTCTATGATATTGCTATTTCTTTAAAATAAAATTTCCTGTCACTTCTGTCATCTGTAATGAACTTTTAAGATGTTGACTTGTAGTGTGTTTATACTAAATGTTAAAAGTGACAGCAAAAGACAATGATTGCAATATAGATACTATTTTAAAGAGGAAAAGATTTCTTTTAAGGAAAAATGTACAGGGTAAGTCGTTAGGTACTTTCATTTCTAATTTCAAGAGTCCTTATTTTAATAAACTTAATTACTTCATCTTTAGAAGAGTCTTAAAATAGATATATAATTCTGAGGATTTTGTTTTTATCGAGAAGTACTCTGTTTAAATATTAAATTATGTCTCAAAATGTTTCCAATAATAAAGTAATTGCCAAAAATGCGACAATGTTATATTTTCGTATGTTTTTTACTTTGGCAATTAGTTTCTATAGTTCCCGAATTGTTTTAAGGGCTCTTGGCGTTTCTGATTACGGTATCTATACTGTTGTTGGTGGCGTTATTGCAATGATAAACGTGTTGACTAGTTCATTAGGAACAGCAACTTCTCGTTTTTTGACATACTCTTTAGGAAAAGGTAGTTTGCGTGACCTCCAAATAACATTTTCAACGGCCTATTACATTCATGTTATGCTGGCTTTATCTTTTTTGCTCCTAGCAGAAACAATAGGATTGTGGTTTGTAAATACACAACTTGTGATTCCTGAAGGGAGAATGGTTGCAGCTAATTGGGTTTACCAGTCTGCTGTTTTGAGCACTGTATTAGGGATTACTCAGGTACCTTATGATGCTGCTATTAATGCACATGAAAAAATGGGAGCTTTTGCCTATTTGCAAGTTTTCAATGCAATTTTAAAGCTTGGTATTGCTTTTGTTGTTTTAATAGTAACTATAGATCATCTTATTTTGTATAGTATCCTGTATGTTTCTTTGTCTATAGCCTTTTTATTATATTATCGCTATTATTGTAAAAGGAATTTTGCTGAATGTAGTTTGATTTTCGTCTTTAAAAAAACATTATTTAAGCAGATGTTGGCATTTTCAGCGTGGAGTATGTTTGGGAATGTTACGAATACGATTAAAGATCAAGGATTAAATGTATTACTTAATCGTTTTTTTGGTACGCTACTAAATGCTGCTGCTGGTGTCGCAGGTCAGGTTATGGGAATATTGTCTGCATTTGCGGGGAATATAACTTTAGCTTTTCGTCCTCAGATTGTTAAGGAATATGCTGCAGGAAACTATACTCGATTTAATTATCTGATATGCATGGGGACAAAATTTCAGGTTATTGTTTGTATTTTGAGTGTCGTCCCAATATTCTTTAATTTAGATTTTCTTATGGGACTATGGTTGGACGTTGTCCCTAATGGTGCTGTTGTCTTATGTCAAGTATTATTGATTAATACTATTTTCTTTAGTTTTAATCCGTTCATCTATTATGGTGTTGTTGCAACAGGGCATGTTCGTGGTATAAATTTAGCATTAGGAATATCGTATGTAGTTGCCCTTGTGTTATTTTTTGTTACACTTAAGATAACAGGTTCTTACGTGTTAACATATATAATGAATTTGTTGGTCTCACCAATATCTACTGTGTTTTACGTGATTGTCTTAAAGAAAATACTATCAGAATTTGATGTTAAAGCGTTTGTTGTCAATACTTTATTTCCTTTAATTCTACTTGCTTTCTTGTCAATTCTTTTGGCATGGCTTATTACTTTATCTTTTGATAATGTATGGATGAAATTATTTGTTACATTGCTAATTTGCACTTCTTTTATATGTAGTATGTCTTATTCCTTTCTTTTAGATGTAAATACGAAAGTCTTTTGTAAAAACTATATTCTAAAAAAAACATTTTTAAAATACCTGTTTGTTAAAAGGTAAACTGTATGAAAATAGCATATATTGTCAATGGTTTGTACAATTCAGCTGGTATGGAGCGTGTTTTAACGGTTCGTGCCAATAGTTTGTGTAATTTATTTGATATTACTTTTATAACAAAAGCTCAAGGTAATAGACCTGATTATTTCCCTTTAGATAAAACGATTCATAGAATTGATATTGCAGAAGAGGTTCCTTACAGAAAAGGACTGGAACAATGCTTATTGGAAAACAAATATGATATTACTGTATCAACTGGTGGAAGTGAATTTTATTTTCTCTATAAAATAAAAGATGGCAGTAAAAAAATTTTTGAGTTTCATTTCTCGTACGACATTTCTCAAGTCTGGATGAGCCGAGTTAAGAATCCTGTTAAACGTAAAATATTAACAGAATTGCAGAAATTCAGAAGGATTTACATAGCAAGATATTATGATAAAGTCGTTGTATTGACCAAGACTGATTGTAAGAGGTGGAGTCAGTGGCTTGGCAATGTAACCTATATATACAACCCATTAACTATTGTACCCAAAAATAAGTCTTTGGTGATGGATATGACGGCTATTGCTGTAGGTCGTCTTGATTATCAGAAGGGATTTGATTTTTTAATAAATGCTTGGGAGATCGTTTTTGCCTCTTTTCCAGATTGGAAACTTCATATTTATGGAGAGGGAATATTAAGAGAGCAACTTCAAAATTTAATAGATAGAAAGGAATTATCTTCTTCTTTGATATTGTGTGGTGCTACAAATAATATCATTTCAAAGTATTGTGAAAGTTCTATTTTTATTCTAAGTTCCAGGACTGAGGCTTTTGGGTTAGTTTTAACAGAAGCTGAAGCTTGTGGGCTTCCTATTGTTGCATTTGACTGTCCCTCTGGACCTCGAGAATTGATAGAAGATGGGGGAAATGGTTTTCTAATTAGACCTGTTGGTAATATAGAGCAATTAGCAAATCGTATTATTAAACTGATTTCAGATGCTTCTTTGCGTCAGAAAATGGGGCAGCGGTCTTATGAGTTATCTCAGAAATTTAGTATAGAGAATATTTCAAAAGAATGGATTCAGTTATATAATCAGCTTTGAAGAAATAAGTTACACATATCATATTGCAGAAGTTAAATATCCCTTATTAATATGAAAAAAATATCAATACTTATTCCTGCCTATAATATTGCTCATTTGTTACCCAGATGCTTAGAGTCTATACTCTCTCAGAATACTGATAATATAGAAATAGTAATTGTTGATGATGGTTCTACTGATAAGACTTTAGAATGTATCAATGATTATGCGGCACAATGGAAATGTATAAGAGCTTTTTCAAAGAAAAATGAAGGAGTTGGAGCTGCGCGTAACTTTTTGTTAGATAAAGCATTAGGAGAATTTATATGGTTTGTTGATGCTGATGATTATGTAGTCGATGGATGTCTTGATACAATCCTATTAGAACTTGATAATTCTGTAGATACATTGGTAGTTGCATACAATGATGCCCCATTATTATCTTTTGTCGGTTCAGGAATCGAGTATATAAAGAAAAGGCATATTAATGGGTATCTTTGGTCAAAGATTATAAGACGAAGTACTATAGAAGATGCTCATGTACGGTTTGAGCCAGCTAGATATTCACAAGAAGATTGGTTTTTCTTGATGCAGATTTATCCTTTATTGAAGGAGGTTAAACAAATACCTTTAAAAGCATATTGCTATAGTGATGACAATAATTCTTCTGTAATGCGTAGTGCTGGGATGGGACATAAAAGAAAGCTTGTCGCAGATTCTCGTGAAACTATCTGCAATTTTAAATCCCTACTTGATGGTATAAAGCAGGAGTCTTACGCTGATGATTATGCACAATGGATGAATTTCTCAGCAGCTGGCTACCTTTACAGTTTATTTCCGCTTGATTATTCTATAGAGGATGTTAAGCGTGATCTTAATATTTTCAGAGAAAAAGGAATTTATCCTGTCAGTAATACAGGAATAAGAAAGTTTAATTTATTTCTAAGTGTAGTCAATCATGAATGGCTTTATATATTGGCGATACGTCTATATAGATTATTTCGTAAAAAATAGAGATGTGGGTTGTATGATTTCTAATAGATATTTTGAGATAGTTTATTTTTAAGTATGATGCATTTGAAATTAATATTCTATTGTTGAACTCGTATATAGAGCTAGAAATATACTCTACAAGTGTATTTCTCATATTAAGCTTGACTATTAGTTTATTTTATAAAAACTTTTAATTTATCCTAATCCAAATGTTTATTTCGTTATAAAGAGACAAAAGTATTAGCTTTAATAATGGAACTAGCATAAAGGACTTTTAAGTACAATTTATATGATTTATATCTTTATATATACAGTTATTAGTTTTATTTTTTTTTCTTCTTTCAAAGAAGGTCGATTAACAAGTTCTAACTCCAAACAATTAGCTTTTTTTCTTTTTATTTTAGCTTTAATTGTAGGGTTAGGAGATATGTTGGGTGGATATGATCGTTATGGATATTGTGATTTATTTGACCATACTGCTGATTATGTGCTTGCTGATTTAGATCCTTTTGCAAAAGACTCTGCTATAATGGGCTATTCTAATGAAATGTCCTATGTTATTATAAATGTTTTGATATCGCATATTACAGCTAATAGATATATCTTTATATTAATTCTTACTTTTTTGATATATTTTATGCTGTATCTATCATTGAAAGAATATTTGGTAAATTATCCATTTGGACTTTTGATTTTTACGGCTCTCTTTTTCTTTTTTACATTTACCTACCTAAGGCAGGTATGTGCTACATGTTTCGCTTGGTATGCATTTAGATATGTAATTAAGAGGAGAGTAGTTCCTTTTTTAATTTGTTGGTTTATTGCCTATCAATTTCATAATTCTGCTATTATTTTTTTACCGATGTATTTTATTCCAGTAAAGAAGTTTTCTAAGAAAGCGATCATAATAGCGATGCTTCTATTATTTCTAATTGGAGCTACTGGAGTGTCTGCTAATTTATATTCTCTCTATGGTGAAACTACGGGATTTATGGAGCGTACTGAGCAGTATGAAAGATTTGGACATTCTTTTAGGTTTGATTATGTATTGGAGGCTGTTTTCTTTTTGTATGTCATTTTTAAAAGATACGATAAAATATCAGAGAATAAGGTAAATATTGTTTTCCTTAATGCTTGTCTGGCTTTTTGTGCAATATTATTATTTTTCGTGACTAATTCCAGTGCTGGTAGACAAGCATGGTATTATATGATAGGAATTATCTATATGATCCCTTATTTGGCAACTGTTGAAAAAAAAACCTTAAATTTTATAGGAGGAATGTATGTTTTAATAACTGTATTATTTTTGCGTATAGTGATTATGTGGGGAGATTTAATTAATCCTTACAAATCATTTTTAACAGAAGGTCATCGTCCTAATGATGTTATTTATGATGAATATGAATATGATAGTAATTATGATAAAAATAAGTTTTATAGATCTATTTTTTATTTAAAATAACGTTATCTTTCAATGATAAGTAATAATACATCTCAAACAATTGCAACATTACGTTTCCCTCTTATAGTTGCGGTAGTTCTTTTACACACTTATATAATAGATCGTCCAATAGGAGGAACTATTTATGTTGCCCATGGGCAATACCCTTTTTTTGATTTATTTGCGCATATTTACCAAAGTGAATTTGGGAATATGGCTGTACCTTTATTTTTTTTTATTTCAGGTTTCTTATTTTTCTGTGGAATGGATAAGTTTAGCTGGCGAATAATAGAAAAAAAACTTAAAAAAAGAGTACATTCTCTTCTTATTCCTTTTTTTATTTGGAATGTTGTATTTATTCTTTTTGTAGCTTTAGTTAATGCAATAAGTCCATCTCTTCTTACTTATAAGAAGAGTTTTGTTGATATGACATTTGGAGAAGTTCTTAATTGCTTTTGGGATTTGAGTCAAGGCTTAATTCCTTTATGGTTTATTCGAGATTTAATGATTATAAATATTTTTTCTCCTATAATATATTTCATGTTGAAGAATAAAATTAGTAAATTGATTATCTTGGGCTTTACTTTTTTATTTTTATCTCAAATTTTTCATTATGTTCCTGGAATTGGTATGCGTTGTGCCTACCCTTATATGTTGGGAGCATGGTTTAGTATTAATGGTAAAGATTTTATTATAGTATTAAAAAATATATTTATCCGTTATCGTTTCTTCTAATTTTATTGGTAGGAATCGATACTTATCTATGGAGTAATGACGTTAAGTCGTTTGCTTTAAACAGATTAGCCCAGATTATAGGGATTCTAATAATTCCTTTGTGGGTGTCTCGTTGTTTAGAAATAGGTTTTTTGCAAAAAAAAGATTTCTTATCTAAAGGCTCTTTTTTTGTGTTTGTTTTTCATATGTTTATCATTTATATTCCAGCAAAGTTATGGGTGTATGTACTTCCGGTAAACGGTTGGACCGCTACTGTAGCACTTTTGGTTATTCCTATTCTTGTTGCTTATCTCTGTCTAGGTATATATAAGATTTTGTTGATATATGCTCCAAGAATAACAGAAATCGCAGTTGGTGAAAGAAATTAATATGAATAAGTCGCTATCACAAACAATAAGTTTTCTTAGGTTTCCTTTGATAATAGGTGTTGTTTTTATACATACAGTTTTTTTCTTACCTGAAAAATTAGAAGGGTATGAAATTTTTAGATATATGTTAGGGTGTTTAACAGCCTTTGCTGTACCTGTTTTTTTTATCATCTCATCATTCTTGTTCTTTTATGATATGAATGAGTTTGATATACAGAAATGGTCAATAAAGTTAAGAAAACGTATTAGAACCTTATTAATACCTTATATATTTTGGAATTTGTTCTATTTGCTGTTTATGTTGATAGTGCAGATTTCTTTTTCCAATATAATGGGAGGAGAAGAACGTAAAATGGTATATAATTATTCATTTCTTGAGCTAATTAATTCATTTTGGAATTTTGGGGGGATGTATTATGGCATGCCGATATTGTATTCTTTTTGGTTTATAAGGAATCTTATGATATTAAATTTATTTGCTCCAGTATTTTATTTGCTTCTCAAAAGAGTACCCTTTGTTTTTTTTTTGATAAGTTTTGGACTCTTTGTTTTTAATCCATTTAATTTTATTGCTACTGATATGGACTGGGTAAAGTCAGTCCTATTTTATGGCGTTGGTTCTTTTTTTGCAATTTATTCTATTGATTTTACTGATTTGAAGAAATTGATTTATCCTTTCGTTACATTTGTCATTTTATCTATTATATTGTTGCCTTTTACTCCAGTTATGGTAGGTTCTTATTGGTATAAGGTTCTTTTGTTTATAGGTTCATTGACCCTACCTGCAGTTGTCTGTAAAGGAATCTTGAATAAGAATTTGCAGGTAAATAATTATCTGTCTTCCTCTTCTTTTTTTGTTTACGCTTTTCATTTATTTATAATAATACCGTTTAATAGATGCTGGCCCATGATAATACCTGTAAATAATTGGACTGCCTCAATAATGTTAATAATGGTACCATTGTTAGTAGTGTTAATTAGTGTATGCATCTATTATTTACTTAAAGCGAACTTTCCTAAATTTACAGAATTAATAGTTGGTGGTAGATGAAAACTAAAGTTATAAAAAAAATATAGTTATGAAAGAATCTTTTTTAAAATATTCAGTTGCTATCCGTACAATTGGTAAGGCTGGTGATAAGTATATTCAAGAACTACAATCACTTCACAACCAAACGATAAAGCCAGAGCATATTTATGTACATTTAGCTCATGGTTTTGAACGTCCGAAAGAGCAAGTCGGTATGGAGGAATATATTGATACACCAAAGGGTTTGGTACACCAAAGGGCTGCTGCTAATATGGTAGAGGAGGAGTATGTGCTTATAATAGATGATGATGTCTATTTCCCAGAAGATGCTGTTGAAAAAATGTATAATGCGTTGCAGGAGTATGGTGTTGATGGTATTGCACCAGACACTTTTCCTACTCAGAATATGAGTTTTCTTTCAAAATTAGGGGCGTATATGACAAATACAGTTAAAGGGCGGAGAAATGATGGATGGGCCATACGTATTCAACGTTCTGGAGCATTCTCCTATAATTCAAAGCCAGAAAAAGGTGCTATTTATCCAACTGAAAGTGCAGCCGGAACAGCAGTTTTTATGAAGACTGAGGTGTGGAAAGCAATTCATTATGAGCACGAGGTATGGATTGATCTGTATCCTGCTGGTACGTTTGGAGAAGATCAGTTGATGTATCAGAAAATAGTGGAGAATGGATTTAAACTTTTAATGTGGTATGATTCAGGGGTTGTTCATTTGGATGCGAATACCAATAAAGCAAGTCAGAAATCGTATGATAAAATATATTATCGTGCCATGGCACAGTACCTGACTTGGTATCGTTGTGTTTATGACTTACCAAGGAATAAATATACTGATAAACTAAAGGATAAGCTAGCTTATGGTCATAGATTTTTGCTGAGTTGTAGCGTAAGATTGCTCTATTCCATTCTTCATCTCTCTCCAAGATTCTTGACAGCACACATTAAGGGAAATCTTGATGCAAGAAGGTTTGCGAAAAGTAAGGAATATACTAGTCTTCCTCCTTTTGTACTCTCTGCGGAGAATAGAGTTTTATAATAATAAAGTTCTACGAATATGGAAACCCCCAAGTTCAGTATAGTTGTCCCTGTCTACAATGCAGAGGTGTATCTGCATCAATGTCTTGATTCTCTTTTGCGACAAGGTTTGGATAGTTATGAGATTTTATTGGTGAATGATGGGAGTACGGATAGTTCTCTATCTATATGTAAAGAATATGCAGATGATAATTCAAACATAAAAATACTGAATCAAAGTAATCAAGGGGTTTGTTCTGCACGAAATAATGGTCTGGAACACGCGACAGGAGAGTGGGTTATATTAGTAGACTCAGACGACTATCTTCTTGACAATGGATTGTATACGGCTTTTTCAGCTGTAGAAAAGCAAGAAGATTATGACATTATTCAATATAAGAGTAGTTATGATTTCTGGCCTAAGAAGGTACTTACCTCTGAAGTAACTTTTAAGGGAGAAGGGCTTGAGTTGATTCGAGAGTCTGGTTTTGTCTCTTTCTGTTGGTTATGTTTCTATAGAAGAGATTTCTTGAATGATAATCATATTCGCTTTAATAGTAAATATATTGTTGGAGAAGATCAACTATTTGTAGCTAATGTTTTTCTTCATAATCCGCGGACAGCTGTTGTATCAACGGATTTGTATCGTTATATTGTACATGAAAATAGTGCTACAACCAAGCGTGATGTAAAGTATACAAGGCGTTGTGTTGAAGATTATCTGTCATCTTTTAATGATATATTAAGTATTGCTAAGAATGTAGAAACTAATGATAGAGACTGTGTGGTAAAAGCTTGTTATAAAGCCTTGAATTCTAAAAAAATGTTCGGTTTTAGTAGAATGTTATCATCTCAATATGATTATGGTTGTTTTAAGAAAATTAGCTTAAAGGCACAGGAGATTGAATTCTATCCAGTTTTTCCAAATGGAAATGGAATAAAAGAGAAGGTTATAGCTTGGATAATTAATTTAGCCATTAAATATTATTTAGTTTATAAGCCTACCTCATGGTTCTTCAATAGTATAGTTGTTAAATTTATTCTCCCACGATTAAGAACAAATATCAAAAATGGAAAATAAGACCGTAACTATAGTCACCCCTACCTATAATCGTGCAGACAGACTCCCGATGTTGTTTGATAGTCTGTGTAAACAGAGTTGTAAAGACTTTGAATGGTTATGTATAGACGATGGAAGTTCTGATGATACAGAAAAAGTGATTAGTCAGTTTATTCGTCAGAATTCACAAAATGAGATAAGTTTTCCTATAAAATATATTTATAAAAAGAATGGGGGAAAGCATTCGGCGCTGAATATTGCTTTCAAAGAGACGCAGTCAGAATTATTATTTATTGTTGATTCTGATGATGTTTTAACAAATGATGCTGTGGCTTCAATTGTTTCTGATTGGAATAACATAGATGATAAAGGGAATATCTGTGGAATTGGCTATTTGCGTGGATATTCTGAGACACAAGAAATTGGTGATAGCTATTCTGCGCATTACTTTATCAGTAATTTTATAGAAGAGCGTTTTAACAGGAATATAAATGGAGATAAGGCTGAAGTTTGGGTGACTGATAAATTACGTGATTTTCAATTTCCAGAAATAGAAGGTGAGAAATTTATCTCAGAGTCTGTTGCGTGGATATGGCTTGCAAAAAAGTATAATATGCTTTTTGTCAATAAAATTATCTACATAACAGAATATTTAGAAGGAGGGTTATCTGATTCTGGACGTGTATTGAGGTTTAAATGTCCTACACTAATGGCGTATGGTTCTTTAATGACTATGTCTAAGGAATTTTCTATAAAAATACGTATAAAGGAAACATTACTTTATATAGTATATTCTTTCTTTGGGAAAAAAAGCATTTGTGAACTTTTACATTGTGAATACAAATTACTTGTTTTTTTTAATTTAGTTCCAGGATATATACTTTATCAATATTGGAAAAGCAAATTTATTTGTAAGACATGATGTTAATGATTTGATATATTGATGAGAATATTACAGGTAATAACATCCTTATCTATGGGTGGGGCTGAAATGTTGGTGGTTAATTTGATACCAAGGTTGCAGGCTTTTGGGAATACTGTGGATTTATGTATCTTTAATGGAAAAGAAACACCATTGACCCATAGATTGAAGAAAGAGAGTCCACAGACAAAGATATATGCGTTAGGACATGGGGTTTATAATCCGCTCTATATATTAAAGCTAATAAAGATAATGAGGAATTATGACATTGTTCATACTCATAATTCATCACCACAACTATTTGTAGCTATTGCTAACTTATTTTGTTCTCAGAAGTTGGTCTCTACAGAGCATACAACCTCTAATCGCAAACGTGAATGGAAATGGTATGCACCTATTGAGAGTTGGATGTATGGGCAATATAATCATGTGATTTGTATAAGTCAGATTGCTGAAGATAAATTGCGAGAGTATATGGGAGGAGTTTGGTTAGATAAAACAAATCCCCAATATAAGCAAATCTCAACGATTAATAATGGTGTAGATGTTAAGGCTATTAGTGATGCAACTCCTGATAATGCCTTGTTGTCATTAAAGGAACAAAGAAAGGCGATCTTGATGGTAGCTGGATTTCGAGATGCGAAAGATCAGGATACGGTTGTTAAAGCCTTAGGATTACTTGATAACAGTCACTTTGAGGTTTGGTTTGCTGGTGTTGGTATACGTCAAGAAATTGTTAAGCAGTTAGCAGAGTCACTTGGTGTTAGTGACCGAGTTAGATTTTTAGGCTTACGTACTGATATTCCAAATGTTCTGAGAGCAGCGGATGTTATCGTAATGTCTTCTCATTGGGAAGGATTGAGTCTTAGTAACGTAGAGGGGATGAGTGCACATAAGCCATTTATAGCCTCTGATGTAAATGGTTTGAAAGAGGTTACTAAGGGATATGGTTTACTTTTCCCACATGAGGATGCAAAGGCATTGGCTGAAGAATTTAATCGTTTAGCAAGTGATGAAGCTTATTATAATGAGATTGCTGAACGCTGTTACAATAGAGCTTTAGAGTTTGACATCTCAAAAACGGTAAATGGGTATAATAATGTTTATAATGGTGTAATTTCTAATGGGTAAAGATAGAATAGAATATTTAGATTTTGTAAAGTTCGTAGCAATACTCCTTGTATGTGTTGGGCATTGTTATGTAATGACACCAAACTTAGATAGCATTGTCCGACCAATCATCTATTCTTTTCACATGCCTTTGTTTATGTTGGTGTGTGGTTATTTTTCTACTCGTAGCTTAGAAATACCAATTAAATTCCTTTTAGAAAAGAAGAGTAGGTAATTGTTATTTCCTGTTATATCGTGTACTATTATGACTGTTTGTCTATTCGAGAGGGGGATTCGTATGGAAATTATTGGGTGTGTTTGGTTTCTTAAGAATCTGTTTATATGCTATCTTATAGCAAGATTTGTCAAATACATTAAAATACCAGTAGAGATAACGCTTCCGCTTTCATGGGTAATACTTTTAATTATTCCTTATGGTGGAACTTTGATGATTAATTTTCTCTATTTTTATTTTTGTATTGGTTATTTAATCCATAAGCATCTTGATTATCTACAAACTTATAAAGTCCCTTTATTCAGTATTTCACTTGCCTTTTTTATCGTTGCTCTTTATCTGAATTGGACAAATCCTCCTGAAAAAGTTGATATAAATTTACTTCTGTATAGCCCTTTTAAATTTATATTACAAGTTTTTGTAGGACTTTCCGGCTCTATAGTCATAATAGGTATCTGTGAATTGATATATAAGTTGTTTGAAAAGCGGCAGAGGGCAAAGAGGATTCTATCATATTTTAGTACTATTGGTAGACATACTTTAGGAATATATGTCATACAAACTTTTATAATAGAGCGGTTAATAACTGTATATATTAAGTTAAATGAGGCAGTCATTTCACCAGTTTTTACAGATTTTATATTTATTCCATTGATTGGTAGTGTCTTATGTCTTGTTTGCTATTATGTTGTTCGTTTAACACAACCAATTAAAATAATAAATATTCTTTTTTATGGAGAACAGAAATAGAACTTATCTTGACTTTTGTTTCTTTTCACTTTCTTCATCAGAATAACAATAAATGCTATATAATTCCATGCTTGCCAACTGGTCAAAGTAACATCAAATCTGTTCAACAGACTTCTGTATGAATCCAACCACGCATTTGTTCTTTCTATGCTGTACCTTTCTTTATACAGTATATCGTCAAACAAATAGCAATCTTGCCCACCCCCTGCTCTATAATTAAATGCTACATTTGCAAACACACCCATTCTTAGGCACATGTGTCTAAACTCTTTTGCATCGAATCCCGCATCAGCATTGAGAAATAATCCATCAGTAGAAATATCAGACTTTGTGAGTTGTGAGAATACTTCTTTAACCACTTCTGAAATATTGTACAAATCATTGTGAGAACCTGCAACTGGAGTGGATATGGCGAGTGGTATTCCCTGACGGTCAGTTACATAAATAGCATTTGTAGTCTTGCTCTTCTTGCGTCCCTGATAGCTCTGACAATCTCCACCACGTAATGCTGTAGTATGGCTGCCATCCAAATCTATACTTGACATATCCAAGAAAGATTTATAACGGCCTAGAAGTATTGTCCACACTTTTTGCCATTCTCCTTTCTTACACCATTTGCGAAAATGTCCGTATACGGTTTTGTAATGAAGAACCTTTGCTGTGAAGAACGATGAAACTGGAAGCATATACCATTGGCAACCAGTCTTAAGCTTATAAAGAATGCATTGAATTACCTCGGATAGGCAGCTTTGGCAAATATATCCACGTTTTGCTACTGATAAATGAGGTAGAATTTCATTTTTTATTGTATCTTTGTCCAGTACTTTGTACATGAGAGGTATTTGAAGCTTGGTTCAATAATACAAAGATAAGAATCCCTCTCTATTTTAACAAAATAAAAACTCAAGACGACTTCATAGAAAGTATAAGTTCTTATCTATTGAGGCTTAATCTTACAATGATGGATGAGAGGCTTATTGATTTATAGAGCAGTTGTTTGAATATGTTCTCGATTTCCTGAATTTACTATAGTTATTAGACGTGTAATGTGAATATTAATTTATGATAGGAAGAAATAGTTTAGTTAAGCTTATAGATTACTATTATCGTGAACCTTTGATGAAGTTTAGGATAATGAAGGAGAAAGGGTTCTCTTTGTATACAACGGGTAATAGTTATCCATATATTTTTATGGTAGATGGTAGAATTCCACATGGTGGAATGTTTGATAGACTGAAAGGTCTGATTACCATTTATGCTATATCTAAAGCTTTGGGAAAGCCATTTAAATTGAACTGGAGTTATCCGTTTGTATTAAGTAAGTATCTTGAGCCAAACGAGTACGATTGGCTAATTGATGAGAGCCAAATGAATTTTGGCCTTCTGTCATATAATAATGTTATAGCCTATGGAGAGATAGTAGACCCTTCTCGTTTATATAAAAAGCGTTCATCCGAAACACATTTCTATTATGGCTATAACTCATTAGATAAGGTGAATGCTTATTTTGGAACGAATTACCAGTGGGGCGAGTTGTATAGAGAATTATTCCGTCCAACAACTTATCTTCAACGCTATTTGGACCTGTATCAGTCAGAGATAGGAGCTAACTATATCGCAATTCATACACGTTTTATGAATCTTTTGGGTGACAAGATGGAAACGGCTATTAACCCGGAGTTAGGTTCTGATAATCAAAAGAGTGCATTGGTTGAGTCTGCTATCAATTCTGTAAAGAAGATATCTGAACAGCATCCTAACACAAGAATTCTTATTGCTTCCGATTCTATGGTTTTCATTGAGGAGATAAAGAAAGCAAAGCTTGATGTGTATATTGTGCCTGGAACTGTAAAGCACATTGATACTGCTGGTGAAACAGATGATTCTGAGAATATAAAGATGTTCACAGACTATTACTTAATCAGTGGTGCGCAAAAAGTCTATAGCTTATGGCATGAAGGAATGTGGAAGAGTGCATTCCCTGAGTATGCTGCAAGAATTGGAAATGTGAATTTTGAACGTGTCGAGTTCTAAATCATGAAGAAGAAATTAATTCGCGTTACAACTGCAGACATATCTTTAAATAGTTTGCTGAAAGGTCAGCTGAAGTTCTTGAGCCAATATTTTGACGTTATTGGTGTTGCAAAAGATACAGGTGTTCTGAAGGAAGTTAGTGAACGAGAGGGTATTCGTGTTGTGGATGCTCCGTTAGAACGTCCTATCAGTTTGGTGAAAGATATAAAGGGGTTGTGGTTTTTGTATCGTCTGTTCTGTAAGGAGAAACCATGGTGTGTACATGCCAATACTCCTAAGGGAAGTCTTTTGGCAATGATAGCTGCATGGTTTGCATGCGTTCCGCATAGAGTTTATACCGTCACTGGCTTACGTTATCAGGGGGCTCATGGCTTTTTAAAAATGATTCTTAAGACGATGGAGCGCTTGTCGTGTCTTTTTGCTACAAATGTTATTCCAGAAGGACAAGGGGTATTACATGCTTTGCAAGAGGATTGCATTACTAAGAAGCCGTTGTGTGTGATTTGGAATGGAAATATTAATGGTATTGATACCGAGTTCTTCACTCCTGTAGAGAATACTCAAGAAAAGTCTGATTCTTTTACCTTCGTTTTTATAGGAAGAATGGTTAAGGATAAAGGAATGCACGAACTAACGGAGTGTATGCGACAACTGAATTGTCGGTTAATATTGGTTGGAACATTTGAAGAGGAGGATGCCGTTTCTGCTTCTGATAAAGAGTTTTTGACAACTTCTGAAAAGGTTAAGTTTGTCGGCTGGCAAAGTGATGTTCGTCCTTTCTTAGCTCAAGCTGATGCACTTGTTTTCCCAAGTTATCGTGAGGGATTCCCAAATGTTCCAATGCAAGCAGGTGCTATGGGCTTACCATGTATTGTTACGAATATTAATGGTTGCAATGAAATCATTAAAGATGGACTGAATGGTAAAATTATTGCTGCCCCTCTTAAAGAAGGGTCTGAAGTTATGCAACAGGCTTTGCTTAATACTATGAAATGGTTTATTGAGCATCCTGAAGAGGCTAAACGTATGGGACGTAATGCTCGTCCAATGATACGTGAAAGGTATGAGCAGAAGGATATTTGGAAGGCTTTAAAAGAATTTTACGATGCTTTATAAAATAGCACATATCCTACGTGACAAGTTACCTTGGATCTGGGATATTATAGGGGTTATCAATTCCTTCCTTTTTGGATTAAGGTATGGAAGTAAAATGAAGAATGTTCAGAATATTCTTTCTCATTTTACTAAAACTACAGATGAGGCTGGTAATGCACTTTTCTATAGGATAGAGAGCCTTGGTAAGGATAATCTTCCTATGTTGGCAAAGATGTTTGCAGAACAGCCTGCGTCAGCCTTTGATTTCTTTAAACCTCATGGTTTCGATGAACTATCATTGAACAAGTTAGCAAAAGATAAAAGTTTTCTTGCTTATATCGTTGTTGCAGAAGGAACTGTTCAACAAAAAGTATGTGTTGGATACTTCTTCCAGCGGAGTTTCTTTTGGGGGAAATCCTTTCGTGGGTATATGACGGATTATCGTTGGCAACGTCGTGGTATCAATAAAATGATGAATCTATGTGCAACAGAGATTTCTTCATTGTTAGGTCTTAGGGTTTTTGGAACAATCGCGCCAGATAATATTGCTTCTATGAAATCTGCTCAGACTGCTAATGATATTCAGATTATTGAAACATTACCTAATGGAGATTACTATGTAGAGTATAAACCAAAGGCAAAATGAACCACGAATTTCTCAAATGTTTTTGTGTACTACGAATTTCTCTAATTTTGCGAATGTTCTTTGTGTACTGCGAATTTCTTTAATTCCTCGAATGTTCTTTATGGACTGCGAATTTCTCTAATTCTTCGAATGTTCTTTGTGTACTGCGAATTTTTTTAATTCCTCGAATGTTCTTTATGGACTGCGAATTTCTCTAATTCTTCGAATGTTCTTTGTGGACTGCGAATTTCTCTAATACCTCGAATGTTCTTTATGGACTGCGAATTTCTCTAATTTCACAAATATAGCAAAGCTCTTTCATATTATGCGCGTTGAGAAGGAATTGGTGTTTAAGAATGAGGCATACCAAATAATTGGTGCTGCAATGGCTGTTCATAATGAGTTGGGTAGTGGGATGCGTGAGGTAGTCTATGGTGATTCTCTTGAGATAGAATTTAAATTGAGAGGAATTCCTTTTCAACGTGAACAGACGTTCAATATTCTTTATAAGGGTGTAGAGTTACAGCATAAGTTCAAATGTGACTTTATTTGTTATAAGAATATAATTGTTGAACTTAAAGCTGAAAAAGCGATTACGGATATTGATCGCTCGCAGATTATTAACTATGTGAAGATAACAAAATGCCCCTTGGGTATACTTGTCAATTTTGGTGAGAGTTCTTTAATGTACGAACGTTATGTCTGTACGAAAGATTAGTTTTATTCGTCTTATTTATTATATATATAATTAGCCTCATTTTTTCTATCCGTATTGTTTTTTATTCGCGTCATTCGTAGTATTCGATAAATTCTAATGAGAGCATCTTTATATTCTATAATTCGTGCCATTTGTGTCATTCGTAGTTTTAATAGATATGTCTTTATATTCTAAAATTCGTGTTATTTGTGTCATTCGTAGTATTTTAACTCATTTATAAGTTATGTTTTTAAAATGGATATTTGATAAACTCGCATCTTTGTTTGGTTTGCTATTTCTTAGTCCTGTATTATTGGTAGTAGCAATTCTAATCAAGGTGAAGATGCCTGGTCCTATTTTGTTTTGTCAGAAGCGAGTGGGGCAGTATGGCAAACTGTTTATTGTATATAAGTTCAGATCGATGACAGTCAAGGCAGAGGCTTCTGTGGCAAGTAGGGATTCAGAAGCAACTTCTATTGCTTCAACTGAACAGTGCCGCATCACACCACTTGGCGAGAAACTTAGACGTTATAAGTTAGATGAGTTACCAGAACTCTGGAATGTTCTCAAAGGTGATATGAGTTTTGTCGGTCCACGTCCAGACGTTCCTGGTTATGCAGATCAGTTGCAAGGAGAAGAAAGAGATATTTTGAAGTTAAAACCTGGAATAACGGGTCCAGCCAGCTTGAAATATAGAAATGAGGAAGAACTCTTAGCTTCTGTTGAGAATCCTGCTCAATATAATGATGAGGTTATTTTCCCTGATAAAGTCAAGTTAAACCTCTATTATTTAAAGAACTATTCCTTTATAAAAGATATTCAAATGATTGTCTGTACAGTTCTCGGTAAAAAGATGGACTATGCAGGTGAAAAAATATAATTAGTAAAATGGAAAGAAATCGTGTTTTACTTTGTCTCGCTCACATGAGTGGTAACGAGATGAGATACATCCAAGAGGCGTTTGACACCAATTGGGTGGTGCCATTGGGACCAAATGTCAATGGTTTTGAAGATGACTTGAGACGTTTCTCTGTCTCTGTAAGTCCTTCAGGTGAAAGAAGAAACTTCCTTGAAAAAGAGGAATATCCACAGACAATTATGGCGCATGAGGATAATCCTGATAATCTTTGGAAGGAGTCTTTACCAAGATTGGAGGATAAGCGTATTGTAGCACTCTGTTCTGGTACCTCTGCTGTACACCTCGCTTTAGTTGCATTGGGAGTTAAGGCAGGCGATGAGGTCATCTGCCAGAGTTTTACCTTCTGTGCCAGTTCACATCCAGTAACTTACCTTGGTGCAACCCCTGTGTTTGTTGACTCAGAGAAGGAAACATGGAATCTTGATCCTACACTTTTGGAGGAAGCTATTAAGGATAGAATTGCTAAGACTGGTAAGAAACCAAAAGTAATCATCGTTGTTTATCTTTATGGTATGCCTGCAAAGATAAAAGAAATTCTTGCAGTAGCAGATAAATATGATATCCCTGTTGTAGAGGATGCTGCAGAGGGTTTAGGTTCAAGATACGAAGGACAGGTATGTGGTACCTTTGGCGAGTATGGTGTTCTCTCATTTAATGGAAACAAGATGATTACTACATCAGGTGGTGGTGCACTTGTTTGTCCTAATGAAGAGGCTCGTAATAATGTGATGTTCTATGCAACACAGGCTCGTGAGGGTTATCCGTACTATCAGCATGAGAAGATAGGTTTCAACTATCGTATGAGTAATGTTTGTGCTGGTATCGGTCGTGGTCAGATGACAGTCTTGGATGAGCATATTGCTCATCACCGTTACATTGCTCATTTGTATGAAGAGGCTTTCAGTAAGATAGATGGTATTACCTTCCATGCAAACCCTTCATCGGAGTTCGATTCTAATTTCTGGTTGAATACAATGGTTCTTGACCCTTCTGTTAAGGTGAAAGGTCAGGAGAATGCATATAAGACAACAGTACAAGGAGCAGTAGGTGGTGCAGCTGGTGTTATTCATTCAGTAGATAATGCACATACTGATTGTGAACCAAATGCTAATGTTGAGGCTATGCGTGTCTTCCTTGATAAAGCCAATATTGAGAGCCGTCCTCTTTGGAAGCCAATGCACAAGCAGCCATGTTATAAGGATTGTCCAGCATACGTAAATGGAGTGAGCGAAAGTCTTTTCAAAGTAGGTATGTGTTTACCAAGTGGACCATTAGTAACAGATGATGATGTGAAATATATTGTGGAGAAGATAAAAGAGGCAATGGAATAAGTGCTATCTTTTATAACCCATATTAACCCAAACCGGTCATTAGACCACAATATGTGTATTTCTTTTTATTACGGTATTGTTTCCTGACATCTTTTATTTTCTTATCGGCATCTTGTTTGTCTTTGTAACTTGACGTAGCTCGCTACGTCTGCGTTACAAATCCAAACAATCTGCTCGAAAATAAAACAAAATATGTTTAGGAACTAATGCCCGATTTGGGATTAAGGGCTGACGTCGGAGATCTTAATGTCTTCGGTGCCAGCCCTTGTTGTGTTTCTCCATATATTAGATTATGGTAATATCTGATTTACCTTGCCTTCTTATCCTATACATAAAATCCGTTGGATTATCAAATGAATAAATAAAAATCTCAATTTTTATTAGGTTTGTATGTCAAGTGGATAAAAGGCATGATTTTTTTGCCGTTTTTGATATGTACGTGTCGCAAAAGTACGAAAAAAAACTGAACGAACGAAGAAAAGAATAGAAATTTAGTACTTATTTTTCAAGTTTTATTTTCTCTTCTTTTTTGATAATATCTTTTACATTATCTGGCGTTGTGGATGGTAATAACATTGTAGAAATCAACGAGTTGATAATTGTCGATATGTTTTTTAATTGCGTCGTCTTATTATCTTTATTGGTCGTGTTGTCTGTTATTTTCGACAAAGAATCCTTAGGCAATGTAGCCTCATAATTTGTCCAACAAGCAGCAGCCATACGTTTTATCTGTACAAGCCGTCCCTGCACATTTTCTTCCTGTTTATACTGGTTATAAATCTTTTCAGCATTCATGTATTGGTCGTATGCTGGTTTCCATGATTGAAGAAACATATTGCATAGGCCTAACCGATAATAGACATCTCCTTTCTCTCGTTCATAACATACGGTTAGTGTTTTCTCATAATAGGGGATAGCTTCCTTATATTGCTTTAAGTTGAACTTACTTTCTGCAGTTGTATAATAGTAGACTGACCGCTCATGTGGCGCAAATACTTCCAATTTAGGCATAACACCCTCTAAGTATTTAACAGCTGCTTCATAATCCCAATCATGGTAATAGCAAAGACCTATATAAGCCTTGAAACGTTCGTTAAGCTTATATTCTTTATCCAATCGCTGAAAGATAAGCAGGGCTTCATGATACTTTGCTGAAGTAAAGTATTCCAGTGCTTTCCCTAATTCTTCAGCATCCTTGCTCTTTTGTGCAAATGCAGGGATAGAAGTTGTAAGGCATAGCAGAAGCGTTATGATAAATTTTCCCGTTTTTCTTACAGCCATATTATCTTTTTTACAATCTTCTCGCCATATTGCGCAAGGTCAATATCAATCAAAACTTTTCCTATTTGATGATTTTCGTGAGAGTCACCCATAGTCTGTTCTATCTCCTTTAAGCATTGTATTACTTGGGTGAGAGATAATTTTGTATCAAAAGTTCCTATACAATTCAAGAATTTGTCAGACTTTATTCCAATCGGTTCTGTCCATTGTGTATCAGAGAATTTGACACCCTCGAAACGTTGTTTCAGTAGTGTCTGAGCTTTGAAAATATTCGCCTCCTGATTAGAATTTGAGCCAAGTGCAATGATTGTCTTCATGAATACAAAGTTACGTATAAGTTTTGAAATCTTTGTGAGATTTAAGATAATTCACTTTGTATTATATAATAAAACGCGTATTTTTGCAGTTATATAATCTAAAAAGAACTTTTTATGAAGCGATATATCTTCCTTTTTATCTCATTCCTCTATATGTTTTCTACCGTAGCGTCGGGACAGGCAAGGTGGAATCAAGTTTATCAATCCTATATTGATCAGTATAAAGACATGGCTATTGAAGGTATGCTGAAGTATGGCGTACCTGCAAGTATCACGTTAGCACAAGGTCTGCTCGAGAGTGGGGCAGGGCGTGGAAGACTTGTTCTTCTTGGTAATAATCACTTTGGTATTAAATGTCATGGTTGGCTGGGGCGTACGATTTCACATGATGATGATGCAAAAGGAGAGTGTTTCCGTGCATATGATAGTGCGTTAGAAAGTTTTGAAGATCATTGTAAGTTTCTTCGTGACCGTCCCCGTTATAGTAGTCTGTTCAGTTTGGATAGATCCGATTATCGTGGTTGGGCGTATGGATTGAAGCGAGCAGGTTATGCTACCAATCCTGTCTATGCACAGAGTCTCATTAATCTTATAGAGCTTTATAAACTTTATGAATATGATAAGGCGAAAAGTTATGACCGCTTTATGGCTCATCATAGTGGTGAGAATTCTGTTGTCCGTGGCATAGAAAATGGTCGTCCAAATCCTGTTCAGGTTTTGGGTGCACATCCTATCAATAAATACAATGACAACTATTATGTTATTGTAAGACGAGGAGATTCTTTTAAATCGTTAAGTAAAGAATTAGAAATTAGTGTAGGTAAGTTGGCTAAGTACAATGAACGTGATAAGCATGAACGTCTGATTCCAGGAGAGTATATCTGGTTGAAGAAGAAACAAAAGAAAGGTCCGAAGGAGTTTAAGAAGCGTCCATATTATGTACGCAAGTCAGAGAGCTTATACGATATTGCACAACGTTATGGTATTCGTTTGAAGAGTCTTGTGAAGAAGAACGAAAAGATTGCCGAGCGTGGTCTGAGAATTGGCGATGAGGTGATATTGTATTAATCCCCAATCAGGCATTAGACTAAAAAATGTTTAGGCTTTAATGACTATAGGAAGTTAAGATAATTATTAATACACATAAAAAAAGCCCTTATTTATCTGCTTATAGATAAGTAAGGGCTTTGTTTTTTGTTTGTCTTTACGCTGTTTACTACGCCTTTGCAACAAATGCAAACAATCTGTTCGACAAGTAAAATAGTTAGAGTTCTTAAGAAATAGATAAGGACCTATGAGACTGATTAGAAATCAGTCAGACAGGTATCCAATGCTTTGGTGATAGCCTCTTTGTCGAGGTCTTGCCCAATAAATACGAGTTTCTGCATTCTGTCACCATATGGCTCCTCCCAATCTTTCTTCAGTTTAGGATTATTCTCAAGGAACTCGCGCAACTGGAATGGTGGCATAGTAGCATACCATTGACCTGCATTGCGAAGGCTTACCTGCTTACCAGCCTGCTCAAAGACATAACAAATATCCTTCTCATTAGAGAAATAGCAGAGCCCTTTACAACGAATAATCTGTTTAGGCCACTGACGTGCTACGAAATCATCAAAGAAATTGATGTCGAATGGACGGCGTGCATAGTAAACAAAGGTCTGGATATTATATTCCAAAGCTTCACCGCTTTCCTCATTCTCCAAACTGTGATGATGGTGGCAGTGGTGATGATGATGATCGTGATGGTGTTCGTCATGCTCATCGTGGTGGTGTTCATGCTCATCATGGTCGTGATGATGGTCATGTTCATCCTCTTCCTCATCGTGACCTTCAATCTCTGCAATCCATGAAGCAGAGGTAGCAACCTTTTCAAAGTTGAAGTCTCCTGTATTGAGGATTTTATCTAAGTCAACATCTCCATAATTACACTCGATAATCTCAGCCTTTGGTTGAAGTGAACGGATAATCTTCTTCACCAGTCCTAATTCCTCTTTGCTGACGTCATCCACCTTATTAAGAAGGATAATATTGCAGAACTCAATCTGCTGGATAAGTAAGTTCTCAATGTCATCCTCTTGCAAGTCTTTCTTCAAAAGGTCGTTACCAGCAGAGAACTCATCACACATACGACGTGCATCGACAACAGTCACGATAGAATCAAGTACTGCCTTACCTTTCTTAGCAAGGTCTGGATACATTTGTGGATATGCGCAGATAGTCTGTGCGATAGGGGCAGGCTCGCAGATACCACTTGCCTCGATAACAATATAGTCGAACTTTTGCTGTGAAACAATATCGTTCAATTGCTGCACTAAGTCCATCTTCAGCGTACAACAGATACAACCATTTTGGAGTGCAACGAGCGAATCATCCTTCTGATCGACAACGCCACCTGCCTCAATGAGGTCAGCATCAATATTCACTTCACCGATGTCGTTGACAATAACGGCAAACTTAATACCTTTCTTGTTGGCAAGAATCTTGTTTACTAACGTTGTCTTACCGCTGCCTAAATAACCTGTAAGCAGGAGGACAGGAGTCTCTTTTATATTCATCTTATGTGTCTTTTGTTTTATAATTCTTAGACTACAAAGTTACAAAAAATATGCCAAGTGACATATTCAATACGATGAAATATTGTGTAATTTAGTCTTTCCTATTCCTTAATTGAAAAAGAGTGGCTATGCCAATCAAAGCATAGCCACTCTTTCGGGGATGTATATTGATATCTAATACCCCTTGTAGACAAAGGGAAGCCCCAACTACTTATCCTATAGAAAACAGTTCTATCTCAAAAATCAATGTGGAAAAAGCAGGGATATCACCATCGCGTTTTGTTCCATAACCCTCTTGATAAGGGACATGAATACGCCAATGGTCACCCTTATGCATCGCACAGAGTGCCGTTTGAAATCCTGTAATCAGTTCGTTTACACGGAATGCTTCAGGAATACCTCTCTGCCAACTATCGTCGAAAACATTACCGTTAATAAGACTACCGCGGTAATGACAGGTAACAATAGAACGCTCAGTAACTTTTCCGTCACCACTTCCTTCTTTTATTACTTCGTACAGAATACCGTTAGGAAGTTTCTTGATACCTTCCTTCTGACAAAGTTCTCTAAGGTATTCTTCATTCTTTAATTTGTATTCTTGTTTCTTTCCCATACATCTTAATTCTATATTAATGCACGCAAAATTAGCCAATATCTTTTGATTTCACAATTAATTCAATTACTTTTGTTTCGGCATAGTATTTGTTCTATAGCTTATAAACGTACGATATGAATTTTGATAGAATAGAGAATGATACACGTCGGGCAGAGTTGATTCGCGTGTTGGAGCATTCAATAGAGCGATTGTCATTGGCAGAGTTGGAAGCTTTGTATTACGACCTTGTTGCTAAGGATTACATAAGGGAGTAGCGAAATGCAGTTGTTGGATAACTGGAATAAGGAGATTTTACGCCTTGCCATCCCCTCTATTATAAGTAATGTGACTGTTCCATTGTTAGGTCTTGTTGACTTGGCAGTGGTAGGACATATTGGGAATGAAACTTATATCAGTGCGATAGCAGTCGGTTCGATGATATTCAATGTGATGTATTGGCTATTAGGATTCCTACGCATGGGAACGAGTGGCATGACATCACAAGCATATGGACGACAAGACGGGCAGGAATGTATGAATATTCTTGTGCGCACACTGACAATAGGAGTGGGAATGGGAGTCCTCTTTATCGTGGCACAGCGTGGTATAGAGTGGGGGATGCTTCGGCTGATGAATACGCCAGAGCCTTCGTGGCACTTTGTTGCTACCTACTTTAGGATTGTTATATGGGGTGCACCTGCCATGTTGGGACTCTACGGACTGACTGGATGGTTTATCGGAATGCAAGATACGCGTACGCCAATGGTGGTGGCTGTGTTGCAGAATGTGGTTAATATCCTTGCCTCTTTGTTCTTCGTTTTTGTATTTGACTGGAAGATTGGTGGTGTTGCAGCAGGTACAGTTTTGGCTCAGTGGGCGGGCTTTGTAGTCTCTTTATATGCTGTATATAAGCGGATAACATCTGGGAAAGAGCGAGGATTGACTTTGGGGAAAGAACGTCGTGTAGCCTTGCAGACAACCTTCCGTCATGTATTTATCATGAGAGGAGAATGGGGTGAGTTCTTCCGTGTAAACAAAGATATCTTCTTACGGACGCTTTGTTTGGTGGCAGTGAACTTCTTCTTTACGTCGGCTGGAGGAAAACAGGGAGCTATGATGTTGGCTGTGAATACATTATTAATGACCTTGTTTACGCTCTTCTCTTATCTGATGGATGGTTTTGCATATGCAGGAGAGGCGCTTAGTGGTAAGTATTATGGCGCAGGGGATAAAGAAGGACTGCGTATAACAGTTCGTCGACTCTTTGCCTTTGGTGTCATTATGGCATTGATGTTTACTGCGGTTTACGTCTTTGGAGGTGTAGGTTTCCTTTGTCTTCTCACAAGTGATATGTCTGTTGTGACAGCTGCACAGCCCTATCTCTTTTGGGCTTACCTTATTCCTATGGCAGGAATGGCAGCTTTTGTGTTAGATGGAGTCTTTATCGGCTTGACAGCTACTAAGGGGATGTTATTCTCAACAGCTATGGCAATGATAACTTTCTTCGTTGTCTATTATTTGTTTTGGAATAGTTATGGAAATAACGCCTTATGGATAGCTTTTCTATCGTTTCTTGGAATGAGAGGACTTGCCTCTATTCTCTGGGCACGTAGATATTTAGTAATAATTTAAGAAAAAAGATTGTAAGATGGGTTATGGTTGGATAATCGTGTTTCTTTTGGTCCTTTTGCTGGGCTGTGGATATGTGAGTTGGCATGTATGGCAGATTCTGCCCCTTGCTGTAGTAGGTAAGTGGATTGTCGTTGGAGCATTGTTGCTTTGCATCCTATGCTTCTTTACTAATTTTATATTGGGTTTGGATAATAAGCCAATGCCAATAGCTATTACATTGTATGAACTTGGCAATTCTGCTGTGTTTATCGGGTTGTATCTGTTGTTACTCTTCCTTGTGATCGACTTGGGAAGATTACTTCATCTTGTTCCCCGTTCCTTCCTTTATAATAGTTGGGCAGGTACATTATCGGTAGTTGTTATTATGATTGGATTATTCGTTTATGGATATTTCAATTATTTGCACAAAGAGCGTGTACCCTTAACTTTACAGTCAGCAAAACCGATGAAACAACAGCATCGTTTGGTAATGATGACCGACCTACATTTAGGTTATCATAATCGTACAGATGAGTTCAGAAGGTGGGTTGATAAGGTGAATGAAGAACAACTAGAGGCTATTCTCATAGCAGGAGATATTATTGATGGTAGTATTCGTGCATTAATAGACCAAGATATGGCAACTGAGTTTCGTCGTCTGAAGGCTCCTGTTTATGCTTGTTTAGGAAATCATGAGTATCTAAGTGGTGAACCTCGTGCAAAGAAGTTCTATCAAGATGCAGGGATTCATATGCTCATTGATAAACATAGTGTGGTGCCTTTGGCAGGTGGTGACTCAATTCTTATTGTAGGGCGCGATGATAGGACGAATAAAAAGCGTGCCAGCCTACAGCATTTGATGAAGTCTGCTCCAAAGGGTTATTATACGATTCTTATGGATCATCAGCCTTATCACTTGGAAGAGGCACAGCAAGCTGGTATAGACTTCCAACTCTCTGGTCACACGCATTATGGTCAGGTATGGCCTGTAAGCTGGATAGAAGACCTTATTTATGAGGATGCTTTCGGACCTTTACAGAAAGGGAATACACAATATTATGTGTCTTCTGGAATCGGTATTTGGGGTGGTAAGTTCCGTATCGGAACAAGGTCCGAGTATGTAGTAGCTGATATCAAGTAGGAATTAACCATTCTGTCTGTTCTGGATGATATGTTTTATAAACCACTTCCCTATATAATGTTTTTGTTATTAGTGGTTTAACTTGTATCATTAAATGATATCTATAAGTTTAATTCTTCATCATCTATTATCGTATTCATGCTGCGCACATGTGGTGCGGAGCATGAACACCAATGGTGCGAGGCGTAAGCACCATTGGTGTTCATGGCTTAGTGTCTTATAACTTTTTGTTGTGAAGGGGGCGATGCATTGTTGGAAAAGAAGTATAAAACCAAATATAAACGACGAGGTTGGTAATTATGCGATTAATAAGAAATACGAGTTCATTATTGCCTATCGCCAGATGCGAGATTAAGACAGAATAACTCTAAAGATGTTCCAACGTTTTCTTAATAAGATAAGTCGTTCGTTACGATGTGTTGAAGAATCTAAAAAGAAAAACAGATATTAGTTTGCGGTTATCAGAAAATAGTTGTATTTTTGCAAAGAATATATTTCGATCGATGAAATAAGGAAATAAGTTCCTTTGTTTTCGTTCGTTTTTATTTTGCTAAAATTAATGTTGATAGTTGACTACACGTTATTTGTTCAAATGAAAAAAATTATTTTCTCCCTCATAGTTACAGCTATGATTATGACCATGACGGGATGTGGCTCAAGTAAGGGCTTTACTTACTTAGAAAACGCTGATTCTATTAGCCTTGCTGCTTCACGTGGCTTGTATGATGCGCGCATCATGCCAAAAGATGAATTGACGATTACTGTAAACACTACTGACCCAGATGCTGCGGCTCCTTTCAATTTGCAGGTGCGTAACCAGTTGGGTAGTGGTAAGCAGGTTGCTTCGGGTGGTGGCTCTTTGCAGGGTTACTTGGTAGACAACTCAGGATTCATCAATTTCCCTGTAATTGGTAAGATTCATGTAAGTGGCTTGACAAAGCCTGAGTGTGAAGACCTTATCAAGAGTAAGATTCAGCCTTATTTGGCACGCACCGAGAATCCTATCGTTACTGTTCGTATGAGCAGTTACCATATAACCGTTCTTGGTGAAGTTGGTCATCCAGGTGTTATTCCTGTATCAACAGAGAAGATGAGTGTTTTGGAAGCAATTGCGCAAGCTGGCGACCTTGGCGTTTATGGAAAGCGTGATAACATTATGTTGATTCGTGAAGATCCAACAGGTCAGAAGCATGTTGTACGTTTGAATCTCAATGATGCAAACTTGCTTAACTCACCTTATTATTATCTTCAGCAGAATGATGTCCTCTATGTTCAGCCAAATAGTGTAAAGGCTAAGAACTCAGGTATCGGTAGTTCTACTACCCTCTGGTTCTCTTTCATTGGTATTGTGACATCAGTGGCATCATTGCTTGTAAACGTATTGAGAAAGTAAAATACTGTCCTTGTAGGGCTTGTATATAGCCTTTCTTAGGATAAAATATAATAGGAATGAGAATATCTTTGATATCCATGTCTTGGGTAGACCTTAGGGTACTACTAAAAAGAGAGGGTGTGAGAGGTATTCTCTTTTTGAATTTAGGGTAACTGATTGTATAAGGATTATGTGTGGAATTGTAGGATACATTGGAACAAAGCGTGAAGCTTATCTCATTTTAATTAAAGGCTTACAGCGCCTTGAATATAGGGGATATGACAGTGCAGGTGTAGCATTGATAAATAAAGGTAAAGAACTGAATGTTTATAAAACAAAAGGAAAGGTTGCTGACCTGGAAGAGTTTTGTTTAGATAAGGACATAACAGGTAATATCGGTATTGCTCATACACGTTGGGCAACACATGGTGAACCTTCTTCATTAAATGCACATCCGCATTATTCACAGTCGAAGAATCTTGCTATTATTCATAATGGCATCATTGAGAACTATGCTGAAATCAAGCATAATCTCATAGAAAAAGGAATGACATTTCAGTCAGAAACTGATACGGAAGTATTGGTACAATTGATTGATTATATACAGACAAAGAAAAACCTCAGTTTACTGGAAGCTGTTCAGTTAGCACTTCATCAAATCATTGGTGCATATGCTATAGCTATACTTGATAAGCGCAATCCAGACACTATTATTGCGGCACGTAAGCAGAGCCCATTAGTAGTGGGCATTGGTGATGGGGAGTTCTTTCTTGGCTCGGATGCCAGTCCTATTGTAGAGTATACGGATAAGGTAGTGTACTTAGACGATGGGAATATTGCCGTTATGAAGTTAGGAGAAGAACTGAAGGTTGTTAATATTCTAAATGAAGAACTGTCACCAGAGGTGCGTACAGTAGATATTAATCTTGGAGAGATAGAGAAAGGAGGCTTCCCTCACTTTATGCTCAAAGAGATTTTTGCACAGCCAGAGTGTTTGAAGAATTGTATGCGTGGGCGTGTACATCCAGAACATACTCAGGTGACATTGAGGGCTTTGATAGATCATCGTGATAAGTTGCTGAATGCGAAGCGCATAATTATTGTCGCTTGTGGTACAAGTTGGCATGCAGGTCTAATTGGTAAGCAGCTGATAGAGGAGTATTGTCGTATTCCTGTTCAGGTCGAATATGCAAGTGAATTCCGTTATGGCAATCCTGTGGTTGGTGATGGTGATGTTGTGATCGCTATTTCACAGAGTGGTGAAACTGCAGATACACTTGCTGCAGTAGAACTTGCAAAATCAAAGGGTGCGTTTATTTATGGTATTTGTAATGCCATTGGTTCAAGTATTCCACGTACAACAGACACAGGAACTTACATTCATGTAGGACCTGAGATTGGTGTAGCATCAACGAAGGCCTTTACAGGACAGGTTACGGTGTTGACAATGTTTGCGCTTGCTTTAGCTAATGCAAAGGGAAGCATTAGTGAAGACGAGTATAACAAAGTGATAAAAGGATTGGCAGAGATGCCATCTGTTATAGAAGAAGTCTTAAAGACAAACGATCAGATAGCAGACTTAGCACGTACGTTTACTTACGCCCGTAACTTCCTCTATCTTGGTCGAGGATATAGTTATCCGGTAGCTCTTGAAGGCGCATTGAAGTTGAAAGAGATATCCTATATACATGCTGAAGGCTATCCAGCAGCAGAGATGAAACATGGACCAATCGCTTTGATAGATTCAGATATGCCTGTCGTTGCTATTGCAACACATAATGGAATGTATGAGAAGGTTCGTAGTAATATCCAAGAAATAAAGGCACGACAAGGACGCGTGATAGCTTTAGTTTCAAAGGGTGATACAACCATCTCTAAAATAGCAGATGCTGTTATAGAACTCCCAGACATGATGGAATGTCTTGAGCCATTAGTGGCAACGGTTCCATTGCAGCTGTTGGCTTATCATATTGCTGTATGTAAAGGCAAGGATGTTGATCAGCCAAGAAATCTGGCTAAGTCTGTAACAGTAGAGTAGGGAGAGGTGAGTGGTTGACGCCAGACATTATAAGGCATAGTCTGTGTATTTATTCTTAATGAATATAACGAATGCACAGGCTGTGTTACTCCTAATAAAGTGAAGTTTATATTCATCTTCCTTTTTATCAAGGGAGACATGAAGATAGATATACGATTTAAAAGTAAAAGAAAGACAGAAAACCTTATCAATGGAAAAGAACATTCATGAAGACTGCGGTGTGGCAATGATTCGATTGCTGAAGCCGCTTGAGTATTATCAGGAGAAGTATGGCACCTGGATGTATGCACTGAACAAACTCTATCTGATGATGGAGAAACAGCATAATCGTGGTCAAGAGGGAGCTGGTATGGCTTCTGTAAAACTGGATTCTGAGCCAGGTAATGAATATATGTTCCGTGAGCGTGCAGAGGGTAAGAATGCTGTCGCTGAGATTTTTGCCAATGTTCATAAGCATTATAAGAACCTTTCACAGGAGCAGTTGTCTGATGTTTCTTTTGCTAAAACTAATCTCCCCTTTGCGGGAGACCTTTATATGGGCCACCTTCGGTACTCTACTACCGGCAAGAGTGGCCTTTCTTATGTTCATCCTTTCTTGCGTCGCAACAACTGGAAAGCAAAGAATCTCTGTATGTGTGGTAACTTCAATATGACTAATATTGGAGATGTCTTTGAGATTTTGACTGAACAGGGGCAGTGTCCACGTATCTATAGTGACACGAATATTCTCTTAGAATTGATGGGACACAGACTTGACCGTGAGGTTGAACGTAACTTTGTGGATGCACAGAAGTTAGGTTTGGAGAAGCGTGCTATCACCAACTATATTGAAGAGAACGTACAGATGAGTAATGTTCTCAAGACAACAATGCAGCACTTTGATGGTGGATATGTTATCTGTGGATTGACTGGTTCAGGTGAGATGCTCTCTATCCGTGACCCATGGTCGATTCGTCCGGCTTTCTATTATAAGAATGATGAGATTGTCGTTTTGGCAAGTGAGCGTCCTGTTCTGCAGACTACATTCGACCTTGAGTGTGATGATATCCAAGAGTTGAAACCTGGTCAAGCACTGATAGTTAATAAACGTGGTGAATGTTCACTACAGCAAATACTTGAACCTAAGCAGAATGCTGCTTGCTCTTTTGAGCGTATCTATTTCTCACGTGGTTCAGACCGTGATATCTATAAGGAGCGTGAGACATTGGGACGTCAGTTGACAGAGCCTGTATTGAAAGCTGTTGACTATGATACAGAGCATACAGTTCTCTCGTATATCCCTAATACTGCGGAGGTTGCGTTCTATGGTCTTGTTCACGGCTTTAAGGAGCAGATTGACAAGAAGAAGGTTGAGCAGATCGCAGCTTTAGGTTCTAAGGCTTCTTCAGAGGAGGTCTATCGTATTATACATCAAGATGTACGCTCTGAAAAAGTGGCATGGAAGGATATTAAGTTGCGTACCTTTATCACAGAAGGAAACTCGCGTAACGACCTTGCATCTCATGTTTATGACGTAACATACGAGTGTATTAAACCTTATGAGGATAATCTTGTCATTATTGATGACTCTAT
The DNA here is from genome assembly GCF_018127925.1 of Prevotella melaninogenica. Taxonomy (NCBI): domain Bacteria; kingdom Pseudomonadati; phylum Bacteroidota; class Bacteroidia; order Bacteroidales; family Prevotellaceae; genus Prevotella; species Prevotella melaninogenica. The sequence continues at coordinate 446,088 of NZ_CP072348.1, forward strand.
CGTTCGTGGGACAACATTGAAGGAGAGTATCCTTCGTATTCTCGATCGCTTGCATCCTAAAAAGATTGTTGTCGTATCCAGTGCGCCACAGATTCGATTCCCAGACTACTATGGTATTGATATGCCACATCCAGAAGAGTTCTGTGTCTTCCGTGCAGTAATCGAACTGATACGCGAACGCGGTATGGAAGACTTGCTTTGTGAGGTCTATGAGAATTGTAAGAAAGAATTGGCAAAGCCTAAGGGAGAGACCATTTCAAATGCTGTACGTGCTGTTTATAAGCCTTTTACGGTAGATGAGATTAATAAGAAGATAGTTGAAATGCTGCGTCCAGAAGGTATGACAACACCTGTAGAACTCGTGTTCCAGAGTGTGGAGGGATTACATAATGCAATACCTAATCACCCCGGTGATTGGTATTTCACAGGAAACTATCCAACTCCAGGTGGTATGCGATTGGTCAATGAGGCCTTCGTAAGCTATTACGAGCGTGAACATCTAAATACAGGAAAGGCGTAATAACCGCTTATCTGTAAATTATCATCATGATAAAAAGAATTATTTTCATGAAAAGAATTATTTTTTATCGTGAAAAGAAATCTTTCTTTTCATGAAAAGAATTTTCAATCCAACAATACTATAAGCAATGAGGAACGTAACTTTAGTCTTAAGTGACGGAACAAAATTCCATGGAAAGTCGTTTGGATACGATACCCCAGTAGCTGGTGAAGTGGTCTTCAACACAGCTATGATGGGCTATCCAGAGAGCTTGACTGACCCTTCATATGCGGGTCAGCTACTAACAATGACCTTCCCATTGGTAGGTAACTATGGTGTACCACCTTTTACTATTGAGGAAAGTGGTATTCCAACCTTCATGGAGAGTGATAAAATCTATGCCTCAGCCTTGATAGTGTCTGACTATACAGAGGAGCATTCACATTGGAATGCTGTGGAAAGTCTGGCTGACTGGCTGAAGCGTGAACACGTACCAGGTATTACTGGTATTGATACACGTGAGCTGACTAAGGTTCTACGTGAGCACGGTGTGATGATGGGTAAGATTCTCTTTGATGATGAACCTAATAATATCCCAGAGGCTGATTACGAGGGAGTAAACTTTGTTGATCGCGTTTCAACAAAGGAGATTATTCGCTACAACGAGGGTGCTGGTAAGAAGGTTGTCCTTGTTGACTGCGGTGTGAAAGCCAATATTATCCGTTCATTGATTACCAGAGGTGTTGAGGTTATCCGTGTACCTTGGAACTATGATTACACTGGTATGGATTATGATGGTCTTTTCCTCGGTAATGGTCCTGGCGACCCTGATATGTGTAATGATGCTGTTGAGGTTATTCGTAAGCAGATGAGTATGAGTAAGAAGCCTATCTGTGGTATCTGTATGGGTAATCAGTTGCTTTCAAAGGCTGCAGGAGCAAAGATTTATAAGTTGAAGTATGGTCATCGTGGACATAATCAACCTGTTCGTATGGTAGGTACTGATAAGTGTTATATCACCTCACAGAATCATGGTTATGCGGTTGATGCTTCAACATTAGACAAGGATTGGCAGGAACTCTTCGTTAATATGAATGACGGAAGTAATGAGGGTATTCGCCATAAGGAGAATCCTTGGTTTACCTCACAGTTCCACCCAGAGGCTTGCTCTGGTCCGGTTGATACTTACTTTATGTTTGATAAATTTGTAGAAACACTGAAATAATGAAAGACGAGTCAATAAAGAAAGTCCTGATACTTGGTTCAGGCGCATTGAAGATTGGTGAGGCAGGAGAGTTTGATTACTCTGGTTCACAGGCGTTGAAGGCATTACGCGAGGAGGGTGTTTCTACGGTTTTGATAAACCCAAACATTGCTACCGTACAGACATCTGAGGGTGTAGCAGACCAAATCTACTTCCTTCCAGTTCAACCTTACTTCGTTGAGCGTGTTATTGAGAAGGAACGTCCCGATGGAATTCTCCTGTCTTTTGGTGGCCAGACAGCACTAAACTGTGGTGTTGAGTTGGATAAGACAGGTGTTCTGAAGAAGTATAATGTAAAGGTTTTAGGTACTCCTGTTAAGGCTATCATGGATACTGAAGACCGTGAACTCTTCGTTGAACGACTCGACGAGATTGATGTTAAGACAATCAAGAGTGAGGCTTGTGAGGATATTCAGCAGGCACGAGTGGCTGCAAAGAACCTCGGTTATCCTGTTATTGTACGTGCTGCATACGCATTAGGTGGCCTTGGTAGTGGATTTGCCGATAATGAGGAAGAATTGAATACACTCTGTGAGAAGGCCTTCTCATTCTCTCCTCAGGTATTGGTGGAGAAGAGTTTGAAGGGTTGGAAAGAGATAGAGTACGAGGTTGTTCGTGACCGTTATGACAACTGTATCACAGTTTGTAACATGGAGAACTTCGACCCGCTTGGTATTCACACAGGTGAGTCTATCGTTATTGCACCATCTCAGACCCTTTCTAACAGCGAGTATCATAAGCTTCGTGCACTGTCTATAAAGATAGTACGTCATATTGGTATTGTTGGTGAATGTAATGTTCAGTATGCTTTCGACCCAGAGAGTGAAGACTATCGTGTTATTGAGGTAAATGCTCGTTTGTCTCGTTCTTCAGCTCTTGCCAGCAAGGCAACTGGTTATCCTCTTGCTTTTGTTGCTGCTAAGTTGGGTATGGGTTACGGACTCTTTGAGTTGAAGAACTCTGTTACAAAGACCACTTCTGCTTTCTTCGAACCAGCACTCGACTATGTAGTCTGCAAGATTCCACGTTGGGACCTCAGTAAGTTCCGTGGTGTGGATAGGGAGTTAGGCTCAAGTATGAAGTCTGTTGGTGAGGTAATGGCTATTGGTCGTAACTTCGAGGAAGCCATTCAGAAGGGTCTTCGTATGATAGGACAGGGCATGCACGGCTTTGTTGAGAACAAAGAATTGCAGATAGACGATCTTGATGCAGCGTTGCGTGAACCTACCGACAAGCGTGTGTTCCTTATTTCTAAGGCGATGCACAAGGGCTATACGGTTGACCAGATTCACGAATTAACCAAGATTGACCGTTGGTTCCTTAATAAACTCAAGCATATCATAGATATTGATGAGGAACTGAAGACAAAGAATATCAACACACTTGATAAGGAACTTCTGCGTACTGCAAAGGTTTATGGCTTTACAGACTTCCAAATCGCACGTGCTGTTGGTTTGGAAGAAGAGTGCAAGAAGATGCACGAAGCTATGAGAATCGTTCGTCGTTTACGTAAGAGCTTTGGTATTCTTCCTGTTGTTAAGCAGATAGATACGTTGGCTGCGGAATATCCAGCACAGACCAATTACCTGTACGTTACATACGCAGGAGTGGCTTCTGACATTACATTCTCTAATGATCGTAACTCAGTTATCGTACTTGGTTCAGGTGCTTACCGTATTGGTAGTTCTGTAGAGTTCGACTGGTGTGGTGTTCAGGCACTGAATACTATCCGTCGTCAGGGCTATCGTTCTATCATGATTAACTATAATCCAGAGACAGTGTCAACGGATTATGACATGTGTGATCGCCTCTATTTCGATGAGTTGACCTTCGAACGTGTTATGGATATCATTGATGCAGAGAACCCACATGGTGTGATTGTATCAACAGGTGGTCAGATTCCTAATAACCTTGCTATGTATCTTGATGAGGAGAATGTGCCTATTCTTGGAACATCAGCAAAGGATATTGATAACGCTGAGGACCGTGCTAAGTTCTCGTCAATGCTCACAGAGAATGGTATCAATCAGCCAGAATGGAGTGCATTGACAAGTATGGACGATATTGATAAGTTCGTTGACCGTGTTGGCTTCCCAGTACTTGTACGTCCATCTTACGTACTTTCTGGTGCAGCAATGAATATCTGTTCTAATAGAGATGAGCTTACTCGCTTCCTTCAGTTGGCTGCCAACGTCAGCGAAGACCACCCTGTTGTGGTAAGTAAGTTCATTGAACATGCAAAGGAGATTGAGATGGATGCCGTTGCACAGGATGGTGAGATCTTGGCATATGCTATCTCTGAGCATATTGAGTTTGCTGGTGTTCACTCTGGTGATGCTACAATTCAGTTCCCACCTCAGAAACTTTATGTTGAAACTATGCGCCGTATTAAGCGTATCAGTCGTCAGATAGCGAAGAAGTTGCACATCAACGGACCATTCAACATCCAGTTTATGGCACGTGATAACGATATCCTCGTTATTGAGTGTAATCTCCGTGCGAGCCGTTCATTCCCATTCGTTAGTAAGGTGTTGAAGCTTAACTTCATCGACTTGGCTACTAAGATTATGCTCGGTGCACCTGTTGAGAAGCCTAATAAGAACCTCTTCGACCTTGATTACGTAGGTATTAAGGCATCTCAGTTCTCTTTCAACCGCTTACAGAAGGCCGACCCAGTATTGGGTGTTGATATGAGTTCTACAGGTGAGGTTGGTTGTTTAGGTGATGATACTTCTACAGCTTTGTTAAAGTCTATGCTGTCTGTAGGTCTTAGAATACCAAAGAAGACAGTCTTGTTGTCAACAGGTGGAGCAAAGCAGAAGGCTGAAATGCTTGATGCTGCAAAGATGTTGAAGCAGCATGGTTATGAACTTTATGCAACAGTCGGTACATCAAAGTATCTCGCAGAGAATGGAATTGAGAATACATGTGTGTATATGCCTTCGGATGAAGGACAGCATCCACAGGCACTCGATCTCTTACACGAGAAGAAGATAGACATGGTTGTGAACATGCCAAAGGACCTTACTCCGCGTGAGTTGACCAATGGTTATAAGGTTCGTCGTGCAGCAATCGACCTCAATGTACCATTGATTACAAACAGCCGATTGGCAAGTGCGTTTATCTCAGCCTTCTGCAATGTCAGTTTAGATGATATTGATATCAAGGCTTGGGGAGAATATTAATAGTCTTCTGGGGTTAAAGGAGTTAAGGGAGTTAGAAGGAGTTTAGTTAACAATTATCATTGTTGGGGTTGATACCTTTCACTAAACTCCCTTGACTTCCAAAGCAAGGATTAGGAAATAATGTCTAAACTCCTTCTAACTCCCTTAACCCCTTTAGCTTCTTAAAGATGAAACAATATTCAATGAAGTTACTGCCCTTAGTCTTTGTGGCTATCTCTGCAGTAGCTTTTATGTCTTGCTCAGGCTGTTCTTCGCGAGGAGTAGGACATTATGATACAACACAGGTCGACACTATGTTGGCTGTTGATCTTGATAGTAATTCGTCAGGTGATGGAACGTATGTTTCTTCATGGACCTATCTCAACGATTCTGCAGTAGCCAATATGCAGAGTGCTCCAAACAAGAAGTCGCAGATAACGCCTTCTAATCGTATGAACATTCGTGTACGTTATCTTGGACGTGTAGGTGTTGAAGCATGTATGATTCTTGGTGATGGCGAACAGTTTGCGGGTAACAGTTATGATACAACCAACTATGTTCGTGTCTATGCGTATGGAGAGGAGGTTGGGCGATTCAGTTATAAGCCTGGTATCAGTAAGCAGACTGACTCTGCCTTCGTTCAGACTCCAGAAGCATTTGTTGAGTGTCTTAGGAAATATCGTTCTTTTAAGATTGAAACAACGACTTTTACCAGTGGCACACTCGTTTACAGTTTTGATGCTATTGCTGCATTGGCAAAGAGAAAACAAAAGTAAGGTGTTACCTTTATTGTAACCTTTGTTTTACTACAATAGCATTGTTTATATCTCTAATTATCAGAATATAACATTATAAAAAGGCAGTATTTAAAGGATAAAACATTATGAAGAAAGGACTTGTATTAGAAGGAGGAGCCATGCGTGGATTGTTTTCTGCTGGTGTAATGGATGTTCTGATGGAAAATAACATATGGCCTGATGGCGTTATTGGCGTTTCTGCGGGTGCGGCTTTTGGTTGTAACATGAAGTCAAAGCAGGCAGGACGTGTGCTCAGATACAATCAAAAGTTGGCAAACGACTGGCGTTATGCTTCTTTGCGTTCACTCTTAAAAACAGGTGATTACTATGGTGGTGAATACGCTTACCATTATATGCCTCGTCATATTGATTACTTCGATGTTGATACTTTCCGTGAGAATCCAATGGAGTTTTGGGCTGTATGTACAAACGTTGGAACGGGTAAAGCGGAGTATAAGCGACTGATGGAGGTTGATAATAATTGTTTAGAGTATATTCGTACCTCTGCATCTATGCCTATTGCTGCTCGTATTGTGACGGTAGAAGGCAAGAAACTTTTGGATGGTGGTATTGCAGATTCTATTCCTCTCCGCTTCTTTCAGGAACAAGGCTATGAGCGTAATTTGGTTGTTCTTACTCAGCCAGAGGGTTTTGTGAAAGAGCCAAACTCACTGATGCCCCTTATGCGTATGTGGTTGCATCGTCATCCACGTGTTGTAAAAGCTTTGGAGCAACGCCATATCATGTATAATGAGCAGTTAGCTTACGTCCGTGAAGAAGAAAAGAAGCCTAATACCTTAGTGCTTCGTCCTAAAGCAAAACTAACAATAGGACATTTCTCACACGACCCAGCAATGATGCAAGCCACCTATGATCAAGGTCGGGAAGTAGCTTTAGAACATCTAAACGAAATAAAGAATCTGTTTGGAGTAGGTGAGGTAAAATAAGTTTTTAACTATTCTTTAAAATTGAATCTTATGGAATTAATAACCAATGAAACATCATTGAATACGCATTTCAATAAACTAATTTGTTCATTTAAGCATGTTTGTGTAGCTGTAGCATGGGCAACTGACCAATGCTCCATGTATGATGTACTATGTCAGAATGAAAGTAAGATAGAAAAGATGATTGTCGGATTGAATTTCACACGTACAACTCCAAAATTCATAAACAGGTTCAAGTCTAATGAGAATGTTCATTTCCTTGAATTACGTTCACATACTTTTCATCCTAAATTTTACTTCTTCTACAATAGTTCTTCTGACTGGAGTTTAATAATTGGTAGTTCAAACTTCACAGGGGGAGGATTTGGATTAAACATGGAAGCATGCGTTCTTATAAACAGCGAAGACAAACAAAATGACTTTTATAAGCAATGTACTGACTATATCAACAATGTTTGGGAACAATCAGCTCGGCTTACCTCAGATGATTTTAAAAAGTATAAAGCAAAATTTAAAAAACAGAAGAAAGAGCATCTTTATGACAAATACAAGTTTCCTCTTACCAAGTATGGTGCAATCATAGATTCGCTTAGTTGGGAAGAGTATGTTAAGAGGGTGATGCAAGATAAAGATAGCGTAGAAGTTCGGTGTCAAATTCTGAAGAAAGCGCATGAGTTTTTTAACAAGTATAGTTCATTTAAGGATTTCCCAGATAACGAAAGGAAATGTGTTGCGGGCATTCAACGTGAGCTACCTGGTATGGAAAATGTAGATTGGGGATTCTTTGGTACTTGTTCAGGCAATGGTAACTTTACGAAGGCTATCATTGATAACAATACAAAACTTGTTGAGGCTATTGATGCTATACCCTTAGAAGGTGAGGTTACAGTTGAACAGTATAAGAAGTATTGTTCTATATGGAAGAAAGAATTTAAAGAACCTGTGGCACTTGCTTCACGCCTTCTTGTAATGAAACGCCCTGACTTATTTGTATGTATCAATAGCCGTAATAAGAAGTTACTATGCAATGAATTTGCCATTTCTCAATCATCGTTATCAATGGATTCTTATTGGGATGAAATTGTTTCTCGAATACAAACTTCTGTATGGTATAAAGATAGTTGTCCAAAATCTCATTCTGAAAAAGAAATTTGTCAGTATATGGCAGCAATGCTTGATAGTATTTACTATCAAAAAGATAATTGAATAATAGATAAAATATGATATTTAAAACCTTTGCAGTATAAGAATCTTGGAATATGATTTTGGTATAGAATAAGTAAACTGTAATGTAAACTAAAAAAAACATATATGGATAACCAATTGAACAACAGTAATAAAATAAATATTCTTTTTATTTGCTTAGGTAATATTTGTCGCTCTCCGGCTGCACATGCTGTGATGCAACATCTTGTTGAGGAACGAGGCTGTGCAGACCGATATATGATTGATTCTGCGGGAATTGGTAATTGGCATGTTGGACAGTTACCTGATAAGCGTATGCGTGAACACGGTCGACAGCGTGGATATAGCGTTGACCACCGTGCTCGTCAATTCGATGCGCGCAGAGATTTTGAACTATTCGATAAGATTGTCGTAATGGACGAGGATAATTATCGTAACATTACGTCTCAGGCACCTAATGAAACGGCACGAGAAAAGGTCGTACGAATGGCAGATTTCTTTACTCAACATCCTTCTGCTACTTGTGTTCCTGATCCTTATTATGGTGATGCAGACGATTTTAACTTAGCTATTGATTTAATAGAAGACGGTTGTGAGGGTCTTCTTAATACTATCTAAGGCTTCCCAAGTTAGGGCAGTATAGTTCTCCTCTAACAATAAACAATAGTCATTTTAATGAGCTATTGTTAGGTATTAAGTACTCCACACCATTGGTGTTAACCGTTAGCACACATGGTGCTAAGCATCCGCACGATGTGTGCTGGGCGTTAATACGTCAGTAGACAATGGACTGAAAAGGTCATAATAAGTATTATAAAAAACTCCCATAACAAGCCATTGTTGGTAATGTTATGGGAGTTTTTATTTTATCCTTTGTTTTCTCAGACTATTCCATAGTCTTCAATATCTCCTGACAGAGCATATAACTCTTAATCATCATGCGTGGAACGTGGAATGGTCCTTTGAAGATATTACCCTTTGCAGGCTGTGCAACGGTTCCGTCACGATGTAGGTAGCCATACCACTCTGGATAGTCTTGATCAGGGAAGTGGGCGTATGTCCACTCGCTAATGCGTTGATGACGATAGAGATATTCCTCGTCGCCAGTTCCAAGGTAAGCATAGAGAGAGGCAATGATTGTCTCGCACTGTGGCCACCAGAACTTCATATCCTGTGAGTAGTCCTGTGGTGGGAGGTTACGGCAGTCTCGGAAGTTGATGATACCACCATATTGCTTGTCCCATCCCCAGTCCCATGACCAATCGAAGATGGTGAGGGCGGTGTCGAGTAGGTCTTTGTCCCAGTTGCGCAACTTAGCTTCCTCCATGATAAACCATGCGGTCTCAATACAATGACCAGGGTTGATGGTACGTGCTGCATTGGTGTCAATGAATTCTCCCTTTGGACCGACTGTTTCAAGCAATGCCTTGAACTCCGGGTGCATGAAGTAGCGACGGAGTAATGAGATAGACTCATCAATCTGCTGGGTTAGTGTTGGATCGTCAATCACTGCACGCAGACGTGAGCCAACGTTGATGAGAATCATAATGATAGAGTGGCTCTGCATCTCTACACCAGCTTCATATTTAGCTGGAAGGAAGCCCGGAGTAGAGAGGAAACGCTGTGCATCGTGGAATACCTGCAACGCCCTTTCTGCATAATGCTTGTCACCTGTAGCCAAAGAGTATTCGGCAAAAGCTATTGCAGCAAAAGTCTCTGAGAAAACATAGCGACGCTTACGCAGTGGCTTACCCTCTGCTGTTACTTCAAAATACATGTGTCCATTCTCGTCAAAGCAATGCTTCTCAATGAAGTCAATGGCAGACTTTGATGCCTCAAGCCATTCCTGATTCTTCTCTACATTGTTGTATGCAAAAGCGCAGATGAATGCCCATCGGCCTTGGAACCACACCGACTTGGTCGTGTCCATCAATGAACCATCACGGTCTAAGCAGGTGTATATACCGCCATTCTCCTTGTCCCAACCATGGTTCAACCAGAAAGGCATAATGTTGTTTGTTAGGTCGTTCTTATAGGTTTCAGCCCATGAACGTAAGTATTCTTTCTTATCCATAATTTTAGGTGATATAGACAATGTGTTAATTTCCAAATGGATTGTACAGTAAGGAGGGCAGTCTGTACCGTTGTATAGCTGTCCTTTACTTCTGTCCTTTGGCAAAATTAGGACTAATTTATCAATTATCCAAAGAAAAGAATTGAAAACTCTTTCTTTATTGCCTATAGAATATGTCTTACTTTAGTACTTTAGCAAGGAAGCGAGAAGTGTAGCTCTCTTTGTTTTTTGCCACAACCTCTGGTGTACCACAACTCAACATGCGACCGCCACCACGACCACCTTCTGGTCCCATGTCAATGATGTAGTCTGCAAGTTTGATGACATCGAGGTTGTGTTCGATGATGATAACGGTGTTGCCACGGTCAACAAGTTTCTGTAATACGTCCATCAAGATACGAATATCTTCAAAATGAAGACCAGTTGTAGGCTCATCAAGGATGTAAAGTGTCTTACCTGTGTCACGCTTTGCAAGTTCTGTTGCCAACTTAACACGCTGACTCTCACCGCCAGAGAGGGTAGTAGAACTTTGTCCAAGCTTGATATAGCCCAAACCAACATCCTGTAATGCCTTGATCTTCGGCAGTATCTGTGGTACGTTCTCAAAGAATTCTACAGCCATATTGACTGTCATATCCAATACGTCTGCAATGGATTTTCCCTTAAAACGCACTTCCAATGTTTCTCGATTATAGCGTTTGCCGTGACAAACCTCGCAAGGTACCATCACGTCAGGTAGGAAGTTCATTTCAATGGTTTTGTAACCATTACCTCCACAGGTCTCACAGCGTCCTCCTTTCACATTGAAAGAGAATCGTCCAGGTTTGTAACCACGAATTTTAGCTTCGGGAAGATTGACGAAAAGTTGACGTATGTCGGAGAACACGCCTGTATAAGTTGCAGGATTACTGCGTGGTGTACGGCCGATAGGACTTTGGTCAACGTTCACCACTTTATCAATGTTATCAATGCCTTCAATCTTTCCGTAAGGCATAGGACGTTTCAGTGAGCGGTAGAAGTGTTGTGAAAGTATAGGCTGCAAGGTCTCATTGATGAGGGTACTCTTACCTGAACCAGACACACCAGTGACGACAATTAGTTCACCAAGTGGGAAGGTTACGTTTACGTCTTTTAGGTTATTACCCTTACAACCTGTGAGTTGTATGGTTTTTCCATTCCCTTCTCTGCGCTCCTTAGGAAGTTCAATGGCACGTTCACCATTTAGATATTGTGCTGTAAGTGTGTGTGTTTTGAGCATGTCTGCAGGCTTCCCTTGGAAGACAACCTCACCACCTTTGCGTCCAGCTTTAGGTCCGATGTCTACAATCCAGTCCGCAGCACGCATCATGTCTTCGTCGTGTTCAACAACGATAACCGTATTTCCCATGTCACGTAATTCTTTCAGAGAGTTTATGAGACGCTCGTTATCGCGTTGATGAAGACCAATAGAAGGCTCGTCGAGGATGTAGAGCACGTTAACAAGTTGTGAACCAATCTGCGTTGCAAGGCGAATACGTTGACTCTCACCACCAGAAAGCGTAGCACTTTGACGGTTCAACGCAAGGTAATCAAGCCCCACATCGAGTAGAAAGTTTATACGTTTACGAATCTCCTTTATGATTTCAACGGCGATAGTACGCTGCTTTTCGCCCATGTGTTCCTCAACATGATCAACCCAGTCTTTCAACTCGTTGATATCCATTTCAGCAAGGTCAGCAATGTTTTTATCCGATATCTTATAGGATAGAGCCTCACGATTTAAACGATGACCATGACATTCTGGACATTGTGCTTCGGCTATGAACTGGTCAGCCCACTTCTTTCCAGCTGAGGAATCATCGTTCTCCATGACCGTACGGAGATACTTAATGATACCATCAAAGGACACAAAGTAATCGGAGGTGGTATGTACAAGCTCTTTAGCAATCTTCAACTTCTCCAAAGAACCATATAAAACCTCGTCCATTGCCTCCTTAGGAATATCCTTGACAGGGGTCTTTAGGTCACAATCATGCCTTTTTAAAAGAGCGTCTATCTGCCAGAAAATCATCTGGTTCTTGTATTTTCCTAAAGGAACTATTGCACCACTGTAAATGTCTTGTTTGTCATCTGGAATTACTTTCTTCAAGTCAATCTCATCAATCACACCTAATCCTTTACACTGTGGACAGGCTCCTTCGGGTGAGTTGAATGAGAAAATGTTTGGCGCTGGGTCTTTGTATGCTATTCCAGTGACTGGGTCCATTAGTCGTTTAGAGAAGTACTTGGCTTCGTCTCGTTCGTTATCAAGAATCATTATCAAGCCTTCTCCCTGCTTCATTGCAGTTGAAACGGTCTTTGCCAAACGCTCACGTAGCGTGTTAGTCTCCGTACCCCCGAGTTTCATCTTGTCGATAACAACCTCAATGTTATGGTTCTTGTAGCGGTCAACTTTCATACCACGTGTTAACTCTTGTACCTCTCCATCGACACGGATATACAAGTAACCCTTGCGCCGCATCTGCTCAAAGAGTTCACGATAATGACCTTTACGGTTGCGGACAAGTGGTGAGAGAATATATATCTTGCGGTCTTGATAATCAGACATAATCATATCCACCACTTTCTCCTCAGTGTATTTCACCATCTTTTCACCGCTCATATAAGAGTAAGCCTCACCTGCACGTGCAAAGAGAAGGCGGAGGTAGTCATATATCTCCGTAGTTGTACCAACGGTAGAGCGGGGATTCTTATTGGTTGTCTTCTGTTCAATGGAGATGACAGGGGATAGTCCTGTTATCTTATCTACGTCCGGACGCTCCATGTTTCCAAGGAAGTTGCGTGCGTAAGCAGAGAAGGTTTCAATGTATCGACGCTGACCTTCGGTGAAGATAGTGTCGAATGCAAGCGAACTTTTGCCTGAACCAGAAAGTCCAGTGAAGACAGTAAGTGAGTTGCGTGGGATAGTTATGTCTACATTCTTCAGATTATGTACTCTGGCTCCGAAGACTTCTATTTTCTCGTTCATGGGGTTGTTGGGTGTTAAATGTTTGGTGTTTGGTGTTGAATGTTTGGTGTTGATGGATAGTTGGGTGTTAAATGTTTGGTGTTTGGTGTTGAATGTTTGGTGTTGATGGATAGTTGGGTGTTTGTTGTTTGGTGATGGGTGTTGATGATTAGTACTGTGTTGATGGTTTCCTTGAAGATAACCACTGATGAAAATCGCTATTCATCACCACCTATCACCCATCCAACATCACCTTGTCGACTGTGTGTAACCTCTGAGAAGGTTAACATCTCGTCGGATGTGGAACTCTTTGCCGTCAGCTCCTTTGGCGGTTACATTGACGAAGTAAGTTCCTTGGACAACATCTTTGCCTTTATACTTACCATCCCAGCCACCAGCAGGGTCATTCCATTCGTATATCTTTTGTCCCCAACGGTTAAAGATGATAGCTTTAAACTCTACAATACTCTTATATCCGGGCTTTGCACGATAGATATCATTGATGCCATCGCCATTGGGTGAGAAAGCATTAGGCATCTGTAGGATACTCTCACTGATGGAGAAACTAATAGTATTGTAGCGTGTAGTGTCATTATTCAAGATTTCATAAAGCACTACTCTCGTTGTTCCTGCCTCTGTAAAGGTGTATTCGGTATTCTCATCATAACGGATAAGAAAAGCCGAACGCGGGTTATTTTGATTGAAGAAGTGCCATTCGTAATGGGTTGCTGCGTCCCTTGTTGTAGGTGGATTGGCTGAGAACGCAATTGTCAAAGGAGCCGAACCAACATAAGTGTCACCTGCGGCTATTGTATTGGTTTCACCATTTGCATCGGTATATTTACCTGAGGGTTGGCAATCTTGTGCCCATGCCATAGAAGAGAGAAGCATAGACACCATCACCCCCAATAGTCTAAATTTATATTGTTTCATTCCAATAGTTCGTTTGATGTTACCTTGAAAAATGTATAATCGTGCAAATTTACACAATTTTTCCCATACAAACAAGTAAATCTATCTGCCTGAATAGGATAATAATATGTATTTCTATCTGATAAAACTTAAATAGCATATCCTCTTGCGGTGGCACTTCTTTAGAACTGACAATATTGTATTCTCTTTGAGAAAGGAAGGCTTTATATCAATTCTGTCCTGTTTGGGTGGGGTATTCTAACTCTTTTTCTAACCCAAGTTTAACACCCACTTCGCCTAATTGTTACTGTCACCGTACTTTCCTCATTTTTCTTATGGGCTCTGTGTCCTACAAATTTTATTCTTTTTGAATGGTGAGTGTTTTAAGTTCAACTTATCGTATATCTGTTTTGCTTGCTTCGAAGGACTACTGCACTGGCGCATCTCGATGGTTTCACCTAATGGATTCTTCCCTTTTGTGGTGACGAGCTTTTGGGTGCTCATACGTCGTACTATCTCGGTCCAGTAACAGGATTCTCCTTCTCGTTTTAATTGACAACGGATAGTGTTTACCACCCAGTAGGCTAATAAACCGAAGAAAAGGTGTGCGTCGCTTCGCTCATCTTTCTGATGATAGATAGGACGGAGGTTGAGATCATTCTTTAGTTGTCTGTTCGTACATTCTATCTCACGAATGAGATTGTAGTATTCCCATGTTACACGTTCAGAAAGTGTCCTGACATTGCTGCGGAGGAAATAGACTCCATGACCAGATTCCATTGCCGAGAGGTCTTTTATCTCCCAGTCTACACGCAGCATCTGCTTGGGTTTCTTCTCGTTTTTTATGTAGCTTATCTGGTAGAACTTCGCTATAGAAGGGTACTTCTGTATGGCACGTCCTGTACGTTCAACAACCTTTTCATAGGTTTTTGTTCCACCTTTCTTGGAGATTCCATTGTTTATCCTCTGCAGTTCCATCTCAAAACGCTCTCTCCAAACCCTGTTCATGGACGACTCTGTCATAGCTTTCGAAGGAGATGTTATTTCGAGATAATAATCCTTATCATCCTCTGTCTTAACCTCTTTCAGCGTTATCTTCTGCCGACGGGCATCCATTACCGTAACACTCTTGTTATCATCACTGAGCGTATAGTCCTTCATTTGCGTACGGGATACGCAGAGATAATTGTAACCCTTTTTCTTTATTAACTCCAAGTTCTCTTCTGTGGCAACACCTGCATCCATGACAACAAGCGTATCCTTGCTTCGTGATGGATTCCTCTTTGCCAGCGTATCAATCATATTGGGTAGAGACTTGGGATCTGCTGTATTACCCTCTAAGATTGAAGAATAACGTATAAAACCTTCTTTATTGATACATAATGCAAGTACAAGTAGCTTACAGTCAGAGCGTTTTTCTTTTGAACGACCGAACTTGGCTTTATCGCTATTACGCTTGCTACCCTCGAAATAGAAGTTGGTTAAGTCGAAGAGCATCAACTTGTTGTCTATATTAAAGAGAACGTCAGTAATGCTGCACAGATGATGCTCTAACTGTTCCTTTAGTTCATATAATTTATCAGTGATTTTATACAGAGAATTGATTCCTGGTGTCCAGCCAGGAACTCCACTATAAAGTTCAGCGGCAGCCGAGTTATCGCGCAAATAATAATAAGATGAACGTTCAGAAACTGCATATACCGTGCGAACAATCAATGCTGACAAAGCCGTGTGTATTGCATTCTCCGTCCACCCGTTTTTGTGCAGAAAACCCTCTAATTGTAGCTTGTCTATTGTCTGCTTGCAGAGCCACTCTGCACCAACATTCCTTGCGTCAGTATAGTTTGCCGTCTCAAGGTCAATATAGTTCTCATATTTTCTCAGCGACTTCTGCTCTTCCTTATTAAACCGATCGATTCCACCTTCTTTCTCCATACGGATCCACCATTCGTCAGCCTTTGCCTGTTCAATAGGAGTAAGACCGTCAAGATGTTTTTTAAAAAGCGAGGGTGTACTTCTGTTTTTGAAGCGTTCGGTAAGAGCGTATGCAATTTTTCGAACCTGTACAGCAGTAAGTGAAGGTTCGAACCCGATGTTCAACAGAATTAGCGAATGTACATGACCCTGCACGTCACGATATGACTCCTTGATGCGATAATAAGGAGCCATGTCCCCTGTGGCAGGGTTGAATCGTGTCTGTACATTTGCGTGCATGAGTGCAAAGTAACAAAATATTTTTGATATGGCTGTGTCCTACAAATCAGATTTTACTCCTCGCAACAATACTCTACACTTGATTATCAATCATTTATCAAATTGATACTACACAAAACATCCCGAAAATTTATGAAAAATAATTTTGCCAGTTAAACTTGGGCTAACAATAAAGTGGCTTAGTTCTATCAATATTTTGTAAGGTGTTTAATAGTCCGCACCATTGGTGCTTACCCTTAGCACCATTGGTGTTGATGCTTCGCACCACTGGTGTTGAGTATCAGTATCATGAAAGAACATGGTAGGAAAGGAGGATTGATGTCATAAAATAATATCTAATAGGAGATTATTGAAAACTCAGATAAGAATGCTTTATTTGGCAATAATAAATGAAATGCTGTAAGTGTTTTTGTGTTTTTTATCATTCTACATCTTTTGATTACAGATTTCTTTTGTATATTTGCAGTTGTAATTTGTTACTGATTGAAAACAAAAGTATGTTTATGAGAAATTATTTAAAATATCTTATGCTATTTTTGGCTATGACTTTTAGTTATAGCGTGTTGGCTCAAAGTGTTCAATGGCGTGATCAACATAAGGTGAAACGTAAGGAAACTATCTTTGGTATTGCTAAAGAATATGGTGTTACAATTCCCCAACTTCTTGATGCAAACCCTGCAATGAAGCAGGCTGGTTATGAACTGAAGAAAGGTGATTTAATCTTTGTACCATATTCAAAGGAGGGCGATTTCCTTCCAGATGGTTCTGTGAAAGGTAAGACGGACAAGAAAGCTGCTGCAAAGTCTACTGTTGCTCAGGCTCCTGTAAAGGCTGTTAATGCTATCCGAGTTGGTGTTATGCTTCCTTTGCATAATCAAGATGGAGATGGAAAGCGTATGGTTGAATACTATCGTGGTATCTTATTGGCGCTTAATCAATTGAAGAGTGAGGGAATTACTACAGAGGTTCACGCTTGGAATGTGCCTAAGGGTGCTGATATCCGCAATACCTTACTTGAGCCAAATGCTTCAAAGTTAGATATTATCTTTGGCCCTCTTTATTCTGAACAGGTAAAACCATTGGCGGACTTCTGCCGTGCGTACGATATTAAACTCGTTATTCCTTTCTCTATATCAGGCAATGATGTAGAGACAAATCCTAATATTTTCCAAGTATATCAGACGGAGGCTTCGTTAACAAATAAGGCGATAGCATCTTTCTTAGAGCGTTTCCAGAAGTCACATCATCCAATCTTTATTAATTGTAAGGATGAGACAAGTCAGGTGGGTGAGTTCACAACAAGCTTGAGAAAGCAACTCGATTTACAGAAAATCAAGTATAATCTCACAAGTTTAAAGTCATCTAATGCAGACTTTTCTAAGCATTTTGATGCTACTCGTCCTAATGTTGTGATTCTTAATTCAGAGAAAAGTCCACAGTTGAATGAGGTCTTTAACAAACTGGCTCAGCTGAAGAAAGCGCGTCCTAGCATTGCGATTAGCCTTTATGGTTACAACCAGTGGTTTGTTTATCAGGATTATTATCTTGATCAATACTTCAAGTATAACACTTATATCCCATCTACCTATTATTATAATAAGGCAGCGGATAAGACTAAGGAGCTCGAAGCAAAGTATACAGAGCAGTATGGTGAACCTATGTCAAGACAGTATATTCCACGTATGGCAATCACTGGCTATGACCAAGCAGAGTTCTTTGTACGTGGCTTGAAGGCTAATGGAAAGAACTTTAAGGGTACTGCTGCCGAGGTTAAGTATCGTCCATTGCAGACACGTTATGACTTTGTTCGTGTAGGACAGAGCGGATATATCAATGATAACTTCCAGCTGGTTCACTTCAAGACAGACCAGACAATGGAGAATCTTGTCTATTAAACTGTTGTAGAGAACCTTATTCAAAGATGAAGAATAGAATCTCAAGATTATTAGTTGTTATCCTACTTGCGCTGCCGTTGACTGCTGCAGCGCAGATAGGAGACCATCGTAACGACTTTGCTATTGGTGTAAATGGTGGTTACGTACTCTCTAATGTGGGCTTCACTCCGAGTGTAAGACAATCTATGCATGGTGGAGTAACCGGAGGATTGAGTGTTCGTTATGTATGCGAGAAGTACTTTAATACTATCTGTTCTATCTATGGTGAAATCAATTACGCCTCAGTAGGGTGGAAGGAAAAGATACTGACGGGTACTGATCAGCCTGTTATCAACTCTAACGGGGCTGCTGAAGCGTATTCACGCACTGTTAACTATGTTCAGATTCCGGTCTTTGCACACCTCGCATGGGGGCGTGAACAGAACGGTTTTAACTTCTTCTTCCAAGCAGGACCGCAGTTAGGACTCTACCTTGGAGAGTCAACATCAAAGAACTATGACACTCCTAACCTTGCAACTGATGGTACAGGGCGAAGCAATGCAGTAACAGCACAGGAGTCAATGCCAGTAGAAAAGAAGTTAGACTACGGTATTGCAGCAGGCTTAGGTTTAGAGTATAGCAACCGACATGTAGGTCATTTCCTACTTGAAGCTCGTTACTACTATGGATTGAGTAATATCTATGGAAGTTCAAAGAAAGACTATTTTGGTAAGTCTAACTATGGTAACATCGTTGTTAAGGCTACCTACCTTTTTGACATAATCAAAACTAAATAAGATAAGCTATGTTTAAGAATCACCCAAAAGGATTGCTTCAAGCAGCCTTCAGTAACATGGGCGAACGCTTCGGTTACTACATTATGAATGCGGTTCTCGCATTGTTCTTGTGTTCTAAGTTCGGTCTGTCAGACGAAACGTCGGGTCTGATTGCGTCACTTTTTTTGGCAGCAATCTATGTCATGAGCTTGGTTGGTGGTGTTATTGCTGACCGTACACAAAACTATCAGCGTACTATTGAAAGTGGTCTTGTCGTGATGGCACTGGGGTATGTGGCGTTGTCTATCCCAGTTCTTGCTACACCTGAAAACAATTCCTATCTGCTTGCTTTCACTATCTTTGCTTTGGTATTGATTGCTGTTGGTAATGGATTGTTTAAAGGTAATTTACAGGCAATCGTCGGTCAGATGTATGATGATTTTGAGACTAAAGCGGCAAAAGTTTCACCCGAGCGTTTGAAATGGGCACAGGGACAGCGTGATGCAGGTTTCCAGATTTTCTATGTATTCATTAATTTGGGTGCATTGGCAGCTCCATTCATAGCTCCTGTATTGCGTAGCTGGTGGTTGGGGCGCAATGGTCTAACTTATGATGCAGCTCTACCACAGCTTTGCCATAAATATATCAATGGTACTATTGGTGACAATCTCGATAATTTGCAGGAACTTGCAACCAAGGTAGGTGGTAATACTGCTGATTTGGCATCATTCTGTCCTCATTATCTTGATGTGTTCAATACTGGTGTTCATTATAGCTTTATTGCCAGTGTTGTTACCATGCTCATTTCTCTTATTATCTTCATGAGTTCAAAGAAACTCTTCCCAATGCCAGGCAAGAAGGAGCAGATAGTTAATGTTGAGTATACTGAGGAGGAGAAGGCGTCAATGGCAAAGGAAATTAAGCAGCGTATGTATGCTCTTTTTGCTGTATTGGGTATCAGTGTGTTCTTTTGGTTTTCATTCCATCAGAATGGTCAGAGCCTCTCTTTCTTTGCGCGTGATTTCGTCAATACAGATTCTGTAGCACCAGAGATATGGCAGGCAGTAAACCCATTCTTTGTAATCTCTCTTACCCCATTAATTATGTGGGTTTTTGCCTATTTCACCAAGAAAGGTAAGCCTATTTCTACACCTCGTAAGATTGCCTATGGTATGGGTATCGCTGGTTTTGCTTATCTTTTCTTAATGGGATTTTCACTGGTTCATAATTATCCTTCAGCTGAGCAGTTCACTTCTCTTGAGCCTGCTGTCCGTGCAACGATGAAGGCTGGTCCGATGATTCTTATCCTTACTTACTTCTTCCTGACCGTTGCTGAGTTGTTTATCTCTCCACTGGGTCTGAGTTTTGTAAGTAAGGTTGCTCCTAAGAATCTTCAGGGACTTTGTCAGGGCTTATGGTTAGGTGCTACAGCTGTTGGTAATGGCTTCCTTTGGATTGGTCCATTGATGTATAACAAGTGGTCAATTTGGACTTGTTGGCTTGTATTTGCCATCGTATGTATCATTTCTATGGCTGTTATGTTCGGTATGGTGAAGTGGCTGGAGCGTGTAACGAAGTCTTAATGTAAAATGATTGACCTCTTATAAGGGAATTATAGTTAATTGATTTTGAGTATTTAGGGCATTGTCAAATAACCAAATGAATCTTGGCGGATTTTATAAAATATTATTGGTGTCCGATAAAACTTTTTTGGAGTTATCTGCGTTAGTTAAAATAGACTTAAACTTATGATTTCATTAATTTATCTGGTTATTATAGGGCTTTCCTTGTCAATATAAGCATATTTTATAATGCTTACAGTTTGAAACCGAAAACCAAGCCCCTGGATAAGTAAAACGGCTGAAACACCGATGAGTAAAGAGATACAGAGCTTTCAGTTTATTTTTACCGGACAGCAATAATAAAATATTTGAGTCAATGCTAATGCTATAAGAAAGTGGATATGTCATAACTTATATAGTTGACATATCCACTTATATTTTGTTCGTATTTTTCAAATGCTAAATTTTAATAGATGCCCTTTTAGCTTTGAAAAGACACCTAATTGGCTTCTAAAAGATGCTCTTTTGAGGTGTTACTAACGCCCTTTTGAAGGCTAACTAAGCACCTTTTCTTGCACAACTTTGTAATAGCTTGATTCATTGATGATTATAAATGCGAGAAAAATAAGCTTTTAAACTCCATTTTGAGGCATAAACAACCTTAGAGGTGTAATTATTTTTCAAAATGTTTTCGTGCTCGATTTTCCGCTCAAAAACCTATACTGTCAATTCTATCATGAGTCCTTCTGGTCCTATGATAGAACTCTCGTAAAAACCATCACCAGTGGTACGTGGTTCGCTGAAACACTCGTAATGAGCAGCTTTTAATTCTTCAGTCTTTGCATTCACAGCTTCCTTATTTCCAAGAGCAATAGATATATGGATGAATCCAGCTCGGAAGATATCCTTCAAAGGCTCCGTTACTTCCGAGCGTGACATAATCTCCAGTTTTGCTCCGTTATCAGGGAAGGAGAGGATATAAGTCTTTAACCCTGTACGTGGATTATGATATTGTTCATTGGATGTACAGTTAAAGTACTTCATGAAAAATTGCTTTACTGCCTCAAGGTCTATGCAGTATAAAGCAACGTGATCTATTCTCATGATTATTTTATTTTGTCTTTTAAGTATCTACCAGTCAGGCTTTCTTTGCAGCGAGCCACATCTTCTGGTGTAGCAGCTATTACGAGTTTTCCACCCTTATCACCACCATCAGGACCAAGGTCGATGACATGGTCAGCACACTTGATGACATCGAGGTTATGTTCGATGACTAATATCGTATGTCCACGTTCGATGAGCGCATTGAAAGCATGGAGTAGACGATCGATATCATGGAAGTGTAGACCCGTTGTTGGCTCATCAAAGATGAAGAGTGTTGGTTCTTGCTGTTCTTGTCCAATGAAGTAGGCGAGTTTTACACGTTGGTTTTCACCACCAGAGAGGGTAGAAGAGTTTTGTCCGAGTTTGATGTAGCCTAATCCGACATCTTCCAACGGTTTAAGTTTGTTGACAATCGCTTTGCGTTTGTGCTCACTGAAGAATTGGATAGCCTCAGAGACAGTCATGTTCAAGACGTCGTTGATATTCTTACCTTGGAACTGTACGTCAAGAATCTCGCGTTTGAAACGTTGTCCGTGACACTCCTCACACTCTAAGACAAGGTCTGCCATAAACTGCATCTCTACCGTGATGACACCCGCACCCTTACATTCTTCGCAGCGACCGCCCTCAGTATTAAATGAGAAATACTGTGGTGTGAAGCCCATCTGTTTTGACAACTGCTGGTCAGCAAATAGCTTTCTTATTTCATCGTATGCCTTCACGTAAGTAGCGGGGTTAGAGCGTGTACTCTTACCGATAGGGTTCTGGTCTACAAACTCCACGTGTTTAATCTGCTTCCAGTCACCTCCAAGAGAAGAATATTCGCCAGGGGTGTCGGCAACCTCATCCAAATGACGTTTGAGAGCAGGGTAGAGAATACCTTTCACAAGGGAAGACTTTCCGCTACCGCTAACTCCTGTCACCACAGTAAAGACATTCAGAGGGAACTTTACGTCAACACCTTTAAGGTTATTCATGTGTGCTCCCTTCAATTCTATCGCCATATTCCATGGTCGACGACTTGTAGGTGTTTCGATAACTTCCGTTCCTGTGAGGTATTTAATGGTATATGAACGAGGGTACTGCTCCAATAATTGCTGTGATTGAGCATTGTTTTTTTCTTTAATATCTCCCTCTATTCGCTTGATATCAGATACTTTACCTTCGAATACAATCTCTCCACCAAGTCTACCCGCATCTGGTCCAACGTCAATCAGGTAATCAGCAGCACGCATAATTTCCTCATCATGTTCTACGACAACCACGGTGTTTCCTAATGCCTGAAGTTCTTTCAGTACGTGAATGAGGCGGTCGGTGTCACGACTATGCAAACCAATGGAAGGTTCGTCAAGTATATAGAGTGAGCCAACGAGGGAAGAACCAAGGGAAGTCGTGAGGTTGATGCGCTGACTTTCACCACCACTCAGTGTGTTTGATTGGCGGTTAAGGGTGAGATAGCCTAATCCTACATCTAAAAGGAACTGCAAACGACTTGTTATTTCGGTCATCAGTCGCTTACTGACTTCCTGCTTATGCTCTGTTAGTTCCAGTTTGTCGAACCATTGTTTAAGGTTGATGATTGGCATATCAACGAGGTCGGTGATAGCCATACCCCCAATCTTCACCCATGTAGCTTCCTTCTTTAACTTCGTACCGTGGCAGTCTGGACAAATAGTTTTGCCACGATAACGGCTGAGCATGACACGGTATTGAATCTTGTATTGGTTTTCCTTCAACATTTGGAAGAAGGTCTCAATACAGATACGGTCGTGGATATCTTTCTTTCTTTCGCTTGGCAGACCCTTCCAAAGGCTTTCCTTCTCAGCCTTTGTCAACTCAAAATAGGGCTTGAAGATAGGGAAATTGTCTTTTGCAGCACGTCTACAGAACTCATCTTTCCATGTTGCCATCTTCTCTCCATGCCAACATTGAACACAGCCATCATAGACAGAAAGAGAGGAGTCTGGGATAACCAACTTCTCATCTATTCCGATGACACGACCAAAACCTTCACAAGTAGGACAGGCACCGAGGGGAGAATTGAACGAAAACATATTATCGTTCGGTTCTTCAAAGCGTATGCCGTCTGCTTCAAAGCGTGTAGAGAAATCGTAAGTAAGCTTGGCTGGCAGAATCATTAACTGCATGTTGCCGTCGCCCTCATAGAAAGCGGTCTCGCAAGAGTCGGTGAGTCGGGTCAGTGTATCTTTGGAATTGTCAACTGAGAGACGGTCAATAACGAGATAGATATTCTTTGCTTTGTCCTTTGCCGTGCTTTTATTGTCATCATCAGCAGGGTTTTGTTCAAGCCAATCTTCTATACGGATAAAGTCGTTATCTACATAGATACGTGCATAACCTTCCTGCATCTCCATCTCAAGTTGGTTCTGTACGCTTCGTCCTTCAACAATGTGGAGTGGGGCAAGGATACAGAACTTGGTCCCTTCTGAGTAGGACATGACTTTCTCAATGACGTCTTCAACAGAGTGATGCTTCACTTCTTCGCCAGAGATAGGGCTGAATGTCCTACCAATGCGGGCATAGAGAAGACGGAGATATTCGTATATTTCGGTAGAAGTGCCCACTGTTGAACGTGGGTTACGTGATATAACCTTTTGCTCAATAGCAATAGCAGGAGGGAGTCCTTTGATGAAATCGACCTCAGGTTTAGACATTCTGCCTAAGAACTGACGGGCATAAGCAGAAAGACTTTCCACATATCGGCGTTGTCCTTCAGCGTAGAGTGTGTCGAAAGCAAGCGATGACTTGCCCGAACCTGATACGCCAGTAATGGCAACAAACTTACCTTGAGGGATTTTTACATCTATATTTTTTAGGTTGTTAACCTTAGCTCCTTTTACCTCAATATATTTATTCATATTTTCCAACTTTATTCTACATTTATCCTTATATACTCTTAAAAGAGATTTAAAGGATTAATCGCAAAATGCAAAATTACAAAAAAACTTTGGTTCTTTCTGATATTTACTTTATATTTGCACGCGATATTTGATTTTAAAAGAACACAATTATGAGAGTTAAGAAATTATTAGTTATTGCTTTGTTGGCCCTTCCAATGATGGGTATGGCACAAAGCTCATACGAGCAGATAGGCGAATCTGCAAGCATTACACAGTTTGAAAACAAGCAGAATAGCGCAGCTTACCAGCAATGGTTGAGCCAGTATGAAGAGTGTGGTCGTCAGATTAATGCAATATCTGAGCAGTACCAGCGTGAGGTTGAGAAGCGCGGCTATCCAAAGAAGAAGACTGTCAAGGCTAAGATAGCACTTGTAAATCAGTATATCAGTTTGTTGCAGCAGCAGCGTGATTCACCAGAACTGAATCAGGGTGTTGATCTTGACAAGGTGAATAGTAAGATTACTATGTGGCAGGAACAGCTTGAAGGTTTGGCTGCTTTGCTGAAGAAGATTTAAATCGTATTATATTGTAATATTAAAAGAGCTGTAACCGCTTTGGCAGTTACAACTCTTTTTTGTTTTATTGCTCTTCACCATCAGTGTTAAGCAGAATCTTTTTATTTCCTTTCTTTGCTTCGAAATAAGGTGGTTCATCTCTTAGCGATATACTGTCATAAATGAAAGGTGCAATAATAGTATCCTTACCGTCAGGAAGTATCAAGCCAAGTTTACCATCTAATTGGGCTATGAGCGGCATTGTTCGTAAGTCATCAACATAGACATAACAAGTACGAAGGAACTCATACTTCGGTTCAACGAGTGTACGCCCTCTGTGATCGAGAATACCAAACTTTCCTTTTCGTTCGATAACCTCATGATACTGAATGTAAATCTCACGTATAAGGTTCAGATACTTCACCATCTTTCGTTTATCGTTGACCAATGTTACGAGGTAATCGAAGGTGTCAGAGTAGTTTGCCATAGCACGAGCTAAGACAATCTTCATGTCTAATCCTTTGATAACCTTGCGGTTCAAGTCGATGTATCGTGCAATAGCAGCCTCCTTTTCCTTCATCGGTAGGTCTTTCAGATGCTCCTCAAAGCGTAGCATCTGTTGTTTGCTGCCGTGCATGGCTTTAATGTATCTATGTATCTGTCGCCCCATTTCGATGCACACGAAATGGCGTATCTGCTGCTCCTCTATAGGGTCAGCGTATTCCTGGTTGAAGTTGTCTTGCGTAATCATGGGCTTTTTCTCCTTTGTTTTTGCCAAAGATACTGACTTTTAATAGTTCTACCAAGGAATTAAAAGAATTTAATTCAAATGATTATCAAATGCTTTTATTTCTTGTCTTTGGATTAAAGGTGAAGCTCAACATCTTTGCCAAAAGGTGCAAGGGATAGTCCAGCCATTTTGAAGTGTTGCTTGGCAAATGGAATACCTATAATCGTAATGGCAAGGAGGATACCAAAGAGAATGTGGGTTAAGCATGCCCATAAACCACCAAAGATAATCCAAATGATATTGAGTGGAATGGTGATACAGCCTGAAAGACTTTCTCCTTCTCTCACTTCTGCACCAAAAGGCCATAGGCACAAGAGTCCGAGCTTGAACGTTTGTACTGCAGCTGGTATGCCGATAATGGTGATGGCAAGTGCTAAACTACCTGTAAAATAACCGATAGCAGCCTCTAATCCGCCAAATATCCACCAAATAATGTTTCCAAGAATACGCATAAATTGATTGTTGAATTAAGATGTTAATATGTAGATGTTCCCTCTGCTTGAATGTTATAAGCTAAGTTTTAAACCAGAATTTAATAGCATCTTACTTTCATGCAGGTGTCATATTGAGTTGTATAGAGCGTCAACACTATTGGTGCGAACCATTAGCACCATTGGTGCGGAGCCTCAGCACATCAGCTAAAAGTAAGGAGAATGATCCGTTATGGTCGTTACATTATATGAATAAGATGCTAATAACTAATCTATGCAGCTTATGTTCAATAGACAACAGAAATCGTTTATAAGGATTATATGAAGTCTGTTATTTCTTCTAATGCCTTCCTTTTCTTTTCATTCAATGGACAATTATCAGCGATATGTCCAATAGGAATGATGGCAATAGGTTCAAAACCTTTATATGGAAAGGTCTCTTTCAGTTTGGCTACATTAAAGTTACATACCCAACAACTACCTAAGCCTCGCTCTGTTGCAGCCAAGCAAAGATGTTCAGTAGCAATGGCAACATCAATATCGCCATGCTGCTTGTTGTCTTCTTGGCGTATCCAGTTATTGTCAACCTCACGCATACAAATGATGTAGAGCGGTGCCGACTTGAACCATTCACGGTCGTAGCATTCTTGTAGCTGCTTGCGCGCCTCATCCGACTTCACAACTACAAATTTCCATGGCTGTTTGTTGACAGCCGATGGTGCCATACGTGTCACCTCAAGGATATATTGTAAGTCCTCTTCTGATACCGGGGTGTCACTATACTTACGTACAGAAAAGCGCTTTTTAGATAGTTCTAATATGTTCATAACCTGATAAATATAAGCTTTCCAATGTGGATTTAGCCATGAAGTATTTTGTTGTTTATTCTTTCACTATAAAGGATTTTACTTATTGTAATTCCTCTTTATAATATAGTATCGCCTTAATGGCAATCTGTTCCGCTTCCTCGATGGTGCAATTTAGTCTTCCACCTGATGCGTCAGCATGACCGCCACCATTGAAGAATTTTCCTGCCATAGGTTGACAGTGGAAGCCATTGCAAGAACGAAGACTCACGAGTACAGTCTTAGGTTTCTCTGTATCTTCTCGCAATGAGATACTTAGTTTGAGTCCTTTAATCTGCTGTGGAATATTAACAAGTCCCTCCATGTCACCCTTGATGAAATGGAACTGTGTCATCTCTTCTTTTGTTACGGTATAATAGGATGCGTGCAACTCCTCAATCACCTTCATCTTGTTGAGGATGATGTGTGCACGGAGGCGGAGGGCATTGGTAGAGTAGTTATGGAATACACGGTTATAAATCTCGTCCTTATCAATGTTCTTTGCAAGAAGTTGACCGATAATATAGAATATCTCTGGGCGTGACGAATTATAGGTGAAGCCACCTGTGTCGGTCATCATACCACAATAAATGCAGGACGCACATTGGGTTGTCATCTTCTCGTAGCCATCTAACTGACTAATCAGACGGAAGACAATCTCACATGTACTTGACATTTCTGGATGTGAGACTGTCAATGCGTTGTTTGTTTCAGGTTCTAAGTGGTGGTCGATGAGTAGGCGAGGGGCTGTGGAAGACTCCAAAACTTCTTGCATTGCATCTACACGTGAGTTTTGGTTGAAGTCAAGACAGCAAACAAGATCTGCTTCCTTAAACGCCTTCTCAACCTCCTTTGGTCGTCTGTCATAACGAATAACGGAATTATGGCCTGGAAGCCAATGCAGGAAGTCTGGTGTAGCGTCAGGCATACACACCTTAACGTTGGTCTTACCAATCTGGTTTAGGTAATGCATCCATGCCAGTGACGAACCTGTTGCGTCACCATCTGGTGACTTATGCGCACAGATTACTATGTTTGTTGCATTGGAAAGAAGATTGCGAAGTGTTGCAATCTCTTCTTGATTTAGTAGGTTTAATTCCATTATAGCTGTAAGCTTTGGTGTGTGTTTGAAAGGTGTTTGGGTGTTATACCCGATGTGTGTAGAGATGAGAGAAATAAAAAGCCCTGCCTGGATACCCGTCTTACATCTTGATATACCGAAGAATGTATGCGGAGATAGTACCCAGGCAGGGTTATGAATTAGAACAATTTAGCTGGATAGGTTCCATCGTCAACCAGTGACTGAATCTTTTCAACCACGCTCTGACGATCGGCAGCGTATGTTACGCCAAACCACTTGCTGGTAGTGTCAAGCACCTTCACGGTAGATGTACCATCGTTGATGAGCTTGTTTACCATCAATGGGATGAAGTATTCAGACTTCTTATTCTCCATGTTCTTTGGATCAGAGAGGAACTCCTTGAAGTATGCCTCGCTGTACTCGAAGTAGTCTGGTGTGAAGCCCCATACATTCATAGATACTGGAGTGTTCTCACCTACAGCAACCCACTCGCCATTGTCGTCTTTATACTTGATTTCGCCATCGCGACGCTCAATCTCTGTACGCTCAACAACAGTTGTCAAGTGTCCTTCTGCATCGGTAGAGCAGATACCACGAGCAACAGTACCATTCTCGCTCAGTGTGTTACCTACGCGGAAACCAACCATTGCATACTTATCTCTTGCACCTTCTGGGAGGTCGGCAAGGAACTTACCGATAACCTTGAAGCAATCACGATTATAGAAGTCGTCACAGTTGATAACGCAGAAAGGCTCTTTGATAACATCCTTTGCCATCAATACCGCATGGTTGGTGCCCCATGGCTTCTCACGACCTTCTGGTACAGAGAATCCTTCTGGCAATGCATCGATACTCTGGAAAACAAGTTCTGCAGGGATATGACCCTCATACTTTGAGAGAACCTGGCTGCGGAACTGCTCCTCGAAATCCTTACGGATAACAAAAACAATCTTACCAAATCCTGCTTGGATTGCATCATAGATAGAGTAGTCCATAATGGTCTCGCCATTAGGACCCAATTCGTCGAGCTGCTTTAGCCCGCCGTAGCGGCTTCCCATACCTGCCGCAAGGAGTAATAACGTAGGTTTCATTTTCTTTTTTATATCGTTAAATTATATATTATGTTCTGATTGCAAAGGTAAGAAAAATATGGGATATATAATTATTTTATGTTATGAATTATGAGAGTTAAGTTTGTTGAGGTTTCTGTATATCCTGCCATTCTGTCTATTTTCATCTATATCAGAGGTGAGACCTCTCTTTGCCCTCTTTTCCACAGCAAGAGACACGGTTACCGAGATACCTCGTATAAGGATGTTGAAATAGAGGAACGCAAAAAAACTTGCCCCTTAACACCAAGAGTGGTGACAGGGGCAAGAAAACGAAAATTAAATTAATAAATTAAAAAGTATTGCTATTGATATCACATCAAGGGCATATCTCAAAAACATGAAAAAAATCATTAATTCAGAATCTTTCAAAACCAAGTTTGTTTTCAATTCTGTTCTTTTCAATTAAGCGTATAAATACTTTCGCGTTCTGTGAGATTTATACGGTGTCTGGTACAGGTCCATTTTCTTCTTTCTTTTCCTTTTTCTTCTTATCTTTCCCTGCCTCTTCTGTCTTTCTCACCGATTCGTAAGAGTTTACAGACAGCTCACTTTTCAATTCTCTTCCTGGCGTAAAGACCACGCGCGGCTTAATCGTCTCGGTCTTAAAAGCCTTTTCCGTTGCAGCTCCCTCGCTTGACAGTGTTAGGCGCATTGTGCCAAATTCTCCTAACTGCACGCTAAAGCCATCACGGAGATAATGAGGCAGACAATCCATAAAGTTCGCCAGCACGTTTTCAATGTCACCACGGGTCAGCGAAGAACGCCCCGCAATGTCATGTGCAATATCCCACAGCGTCTTCTTACCCACGTTTACAGGACTTGCATAAAACTTTCCAGGACCTGTCTTGGTGCCTGGTTTTCTTCTTTCAATCAATTTGATTTTCATTGTGTTTAAGATTTTATTAGTTATTATTTACTTATGCTGCACTTTGCAGCAACACGTCTTTCATTAGTTTCGTTTCTTATACCGAGCATCATTAGCTTAAGTAAAAGCGTTTTTATTCACTATTCAAAAGAAATAAAAACCTCCGCAAAGCTTGGAAAACCCGCACGATGCGGAGGCTTAAAACGCATATTAGGTCAGAGTAAAAATTCTAACGGGTCGGAAGAAAATTTCTAACCTGTTAGAAATTTCTCGCTAACACGTTCCCCGTAAATTTATAACACGTTAGAAATTTTCTTGCAACGGGTTAGATTTTCTCTTATCTCTTATCCTCCTTTATCCCATTAGGCTCCCTCCCCCTTTACTTCCCTTAGGTCAGTGACCGTTGGTTTGGGGAGGGTCGGGGTGGGGCTTTTAGGACTACTGAAACGCCTCTGCCCTGAACCCGTTGTAGCGGTAGTAGTTGTTGTTCACGTTGACGTAACCACTGCCGAAGGCCAGGCCGTACGCGAAGTTACTAACCCATGGGTAAGCACTCGACGACCAATAGTTGCCGCTGCTGCCAACGTTGGTCAGCAGACCAGAGTTGTAGGAACCCAAGGCGGGCAGGTAGAAATATTTGTTTGCATCGGATGCAGATGGGAGGCCTGCGTTGTTGATACTACTGTTAGTGTTGTTATAATACCTGTATGTTGTACGTAAGTCAGTTGTATTATCAGCAGATTTCTCTGTATCGTAATTACCCTCTGCCAGTAGTACAGACTTCTTCTTAAACCACATGCCACCTTTATATAAATGACCCATAGTTGTCCATAACTCGTCTGCGTCCCAACGTGGATCGCCGTACACGCAATACCAAGACATCTCGTTGGCATTTGGTACGTTGTAAAATGAGATGTGGGTAGCATCAAATCTACCAGAACCACCGCCCTCGTTATACCAACGAGACACATCACTGTTACTCTGAGGGTAATTTGGGGAGCTGTTGTAGTTTAGTGTTGGCTGACCTGTGTTTCCTGACAAGTGCCTTGTCCATTCGTAACCATACCAATATTGCTGCTGCGCATCCCACATGTAGTAATGGTCGCCGTCGTAATTCTTTACGTCAAGCGATGCAGTCATATCGTAGTACGTGTTAGAAGCGTAAGCGGTGGCAGGAAGCGTCTTTGTAATAGTACCCTCAACGTTGGTTGCTACGTCTTTTACCCAATAACGTACTTTTAAGGTATGAGTGCCTGGCTTAATCACCATGTATGCACCGTTAGTAGTTACGTTAGCTGCGCTGTTAGTCAGTGGGAAGCCGTTAGGGTTGCTGCTGCTACCGCTTGTGGTTAAGACTATCTTGTCTCCGTTTGTTACTGTGGAAGCGACCAAAGCACCTGTTGTCGTATTGACGGTGTATTTCTCTGCAATATCATTGTCAGAACTTACCTCTACCTTAGTTAGGTAACAGTTATGCAGAATTGTGTTACTTGTGTAAGGCTGGAAAACTAAGTAAGCTGGCTGATGCTCTAACACGAACTCAAACTGTTGCTTGCCCGTTACCTTATTTGCTGTAGCAGTACCGTAATCGCCGGCGGTGCCGAAATGCTCGGTGTTGTCTGGCTTTGTTTGTGTTTGAGCAGTAGAAATCGTTACTTGGCTGCCGTTACTATTCTTACCCAAGTAATAAACCTTATAACTCGTGTGTGCTGTAAACTTGCCCGGTACTTTATACTTAAAAGAAGCTACCTTACTGGTTGGGGCATTGCTACTCTTCTGCAATACGTTATTATCATCCTTTACGTAGATATAGTCGCCAGCTTCCCAAGAGAAATCACTGCTATTATAATCTAATGATGTGCGGGTCTTTGTCTCGTCACCTGCTACGAAAGTCGTTAGGTTCTTGTCGTTATCCTCATTGGGGTTCGTTGGGTTCTGTGCCACATCCTCATTAGCGCAGGATGTAAAAGCCAAGGCTATACCAAATACAAGTGCCAAGGACTTTAGTTGTAATGTGAATGAATGTCGTTTCATTGTTTTCTTCATTGTTACTTTGTTCTCTTTGTTAATAACTCTCTGTTAGTCTTCCCATGAAGATGTGTTTTCATCTTCAAAGTCTTCCACATTCCATTGACTTGCTTTAGCAGCAGCAGATGGCCCAGTAGCATGGTTTGCCTTTTTGTGCTGACTGGGGAAGGACGTATCCATCAAATAAGTGGTTTCGTTTACCTGAACTATTTCACACTTTGGTGCAGAATAGTTCTTCTTTTGTTTCTTTTTCTCCATTGTTTTATCAATTAAAATAGTTATTATTTCGTGCTTAATTTCTTCTTATTTCGTTTATGTAGGGACACAAAAAAGCGAACAAAGGAAACTCCGAAAAGTCCTTTGTTTACAGGGGTTGCACGGCACGCCTCGCGCGCGTATGCGAGAAGAAAAAAGTGGGGAGGTTAGGCCTGGCCTATATGAGAGAGAGAGAGAGAGAGTACAAAATTATTTGGAACTACCAAATAATTTGCGATATTTTTTTCATCTTTCTTCGTTAAAGAATCTAATGCAGCACAAAGCGTGTTTACACCTTTATTTCCTAAGGTGCAAATATTTGCTGGATTAATATTCTTTATGACTCTCATCGTTATTGCGAGTTAATTTTAATTTAACTGGGCGCAAAGGTAGTGACAATATTCGAAATAAACAAGAAATTAGCAAAAAATATAAAAACAATTATCTTTCCTTGCTTTACGTATTACCTTATATAATAGCAAACATCTTTGCAGAAGGTTTGAATTATGAGGGTTAAGTCCTTTTACCTCTTCGCCTTTTCACCTTTAACTTAAAACGATAATTCGTCTTTTTAAGTCTCTCAGTCTTTGACACGCATTGGAATAAAGTTTTGAAGGTGGGCGAAAGAGAAAAGAGGGTCAGCCACGTTTCATAAGTTTAGAACGCTCTTTGGGTGAGAACTTCTCTATTGCATAACGTAGCATGGTACGGGGCATGTCTGCTCGATGGCTCATCACGTAATCATAAAGTCGCTCAGGATTACGCTTTCCAGCTTCACGAAGCATCCAACCAATAGCTTTGTGCATGAGGTCGTGTGGGTGTTGCATCATGAGGTCGCTAAGTGCATAGGTGTCTTCTAATTGTCCTTTACGAATGAATGCGTATGTTGATACGATAGCGATACGATTATCCCATAGTAGTGGACTTTGAGCTAAATGATAAAGAATGTCACGTGATTTGTCAAGTAAGTATTCGCCTATGATGAAGCGACAAGATAGGTCAACAAGGTCCCAGTTATTGATTCGCTTAGTTTGAGAAAGGTAAAGATTGAATAGCTCTTTGCGTAAAGCTTCGTCTTTTTTCTTACTTTTCTCTACCATTATGATTAAGGCACAAAGGCGCACTTCATGCCATTCTGACTGTATCAGCTCCCGTATCTCCTCTATGGATATGTCTTTGTGTAACTTGGCAATAGCTCTGATATTGGGTACGGTAACACCTAAGAAACGGTCGCCTTCACCATATTCTCCTTTGCCAGCCTTAAAGAACTTAGGGAATATTTCTCGCTTCTCCGCATCTGATAGTGCTTGAAGTTTATTTGTTATAGTCTTGGTAAGTTGCTTCATTGTTAACCCTTTATTAATTTACCAACTTCTTTTCTCATGCAAAGATAATTATTTTTTTTTTTTAGTCGAATAGGTAAGAAGAACTGACAGATTGTCAGTAAGTCCTTTTGGCATAGTTTTCGTATAATTGAAAGCGAAATGACTTGGTGACAGGTCATATACAGAATGAAAATTAAAATCTTAAAACATATACAATTATGACAATTAAACCTTTAGCAGACAGAGTCCTCGTGCTTCCAGCACAGGCAGAAGAGAAAGTTGGTGGTATTATAATTCCAGATACAGCCAAGGAGAAACCACAGCGTGGTAAGGTTGTAGCTGTTGGTAATGGTACCAAGGATGAAGAGATGGTTCTCAAAGTTGGCGACGAAGTACTCTATGGTAAGTATGCTGGTACAGAGCTTGAGAATGAAGGAGAGAAATATCTGATGATGCGTCAGAGTGATGTATTAGCAGTTATTGAATAAAATAGCCTTTGCTTATTAAAGAATGTAATACTCTTACCTTATATATATAAGGTGACGATAAGCAAAGCATAACTAAACAATAATAATAAGGAATAAACAAAATGGCAAAAGAGATAAAATTCAATTCAGATGCACGTGAACTCTTGAAGAGTGGTGTTGATCAGTTGGCAAATGCAGTGAAGGTAACACTCGGCCCTAAGGGGCGTAATGTTGTTATCGGTAAGAAGTTTGGTGCTCCACAGATTACTAAGGACGGTGTTACCGTGGCTAAGGAGGTAGAGCTTGAGGATAACTTTGAGAATGCAGGTGCACAGCTTGTTAAGAGTGTTGCAAGCAAGACTGGTGATGATGCTGGTGATGGTACAACAACAGCAACTATCCTCACACAGGCTATTGTTACTGAAGGATTGAAGAATGTTACAGCAGGTGCAAACCCAATGGACCTTAAGCGTGGTATCGACAAGGCTGTAGCTAAGGTTGTTGATCATATTAAGGCTTCTGCAGAGGTAGTTGGTGACAACTATGACAAGATTGAGCAGGTAGCTACTGTAAGTGCTAACAACGACCCTGAAATTGGTAAGTTGCTCGCAGATGCTATGCGTAAGGTGTCTAAGGATGGTGTTATCACTATCGAAGAGAGCAAGACTCGTGAGACAAGTATCGGTGTTGTTGAGGGTATGCAGTTCGATCGTGGTTACCTCTCTGGTTACTTCGTAACAGATACAGATAAGATGGAGTGTGATATGGAGAACCCATATATTCTCATCTACGATAAGAAGATTTCAAACGTTAAGGACTTCCTTCCAATCCTCCAGCCAGCAGCTGAGAGTGGTCGTCCATTGTTGGTAATTGCTGAGGATGTAGATTCAGAGGCTTTGACAACATTGGTTGTAAACCGTCTTCGTGCAGGTTTGAAGATTTGTGCTGTTAAGGCTCCAGGCTTTGGCGACCGTCGCAAAGCAATGCTTGAGGATATCGCAGTATTGACAGGTGGTGTAGTTATCAGCGAGGAGAAGGGCCTTTCACTTGATAAGGCAACTCTTGAGATGTTGGGTACAGCTAAGAAGGTTACCATTTCTAAGGACAATACAACAATCGTTGATGGTGCTGGTGAGAAGGAAGCAATCAAGGATCGTGTGGCTCAAATTAAGAACGAGATTGCAGCTTCAACAAGCTCATACGATAAGGAGAAGTTGCAGGAGCGCTTGGCTAAGCTCTCTGGTGGTGTAGCTGTTCTCTATGTTGGTGCTAACTCTGAGGTAGAAATGAAGGAGAAGAAGGATCGTGTTGACGATGCTCTTTGCGCTACTCGTGCTGCAATGGAGGAGGGTGTAGTTGTTGGTGGTGGTACCACATACATCCGTGCTCAGGAGGCATTGAAGGACCTTAAGGGTGAGAATGCTGACGAGCAGACAGGTATCAATATTGTTTGTCGTGCTATTGAGGAGCCTCTCCGTCAGATTATCGCTAATGCAGGTGGTGAAGGTGCTGTTGTAGTAAATAAGGTTCGTGAGGGTAAGGGTGACTATGGTTACAATGCTCGTAAGGATGTTTATGAGGACCTTCGTGCTGCAGGTGTTATCGACCCAGCTAAGGTTTCTCGTGTTGCACTTGAGAATGCAGCTTCAATCGCAGGTATGTTCCTGACAACTGAGTGTCTTATTGTAGACAAGGTTGAGGATACACCAGCTATGCCAGCTGCTCCTGGAATGGGCGGTATGATGTAATAAGCTTTTTATCAAGATATTATAAAATAAAAGGAAGACATTTATAGGGTCTTCCTTTTATTTTTTATTAATACGTTGTGTTCCTTATTATTTTTAGCTGTCTATTTATAGCTGAGTTCTGTTCCTTTATTTATACTTAAAAGTTCCACTTTCTTATCGGTAATATTTATGTGAACTTGAACAAAGTTACGCCCTCCATGATTACCATATGCTGTGTTAAAGATTGTTTGGTATTTACTTTTTATTATTCCTTGGTCATTGTGGACTTCGTATGCATACAAATTAACAAAGACATATTTCATATACATTTTCTGATATCCGAAATATTGAACAAAATAGTGGTCATATGGCAATGTATTGTTGCTACTATTCAGCTCTTTCTTTAGAATTGTCTCAAATGCTCTGTATTCCTGCTTTGTAAGCTTATAATAAGAACAATTATCCCATAGTTTGAATGGTTTTCCGTCCATCCATGTTATCATACCTTTGTAAGACATTTCTTGAGGTCTTTTATTCTTAGAATCAATAGCCCAAATATATTTCTTTCTTTTTCTAATTGCTATCCATAAGAAGAAAGACAAAAGAAAAGTGGACCAAGGAACAATTATACTATAAATTGTTTCACTATTTGTGAAAACCTGATCTCTTTCTACATCGTAGTATAGAGGAGTATTTTCAATGTCAGATTCTTGGCTATGAGATATTCCTACGTAATATTTTTTATTGTTATATAATATGTTTATAGTTACACCATTTCTGTTACCCCCTCGAGATATAATTTGGTCTCTTTTAATAAAGATAGGATGAGTGGTAGCAATAACTTCTTTTTTATGGTAATAATCAATAGAACAAAGAATAGAATAAAGTAGCACTAAAGCCTGTATTATGCTAATGTATATGCCTACTTTATTAAAGTAATGTTTAATCATTTCCTGCTATAATTTTGTTTTATCATTTGTTTAATAGTTTATACTATCTTTCTTTTAACTCGTAATAATATAGTTTCGAAGATGTGGAAAGTGGGAACAAAAGGCGAGGAATATTATTTCCCTCTGTGGAATTCACCACAATATTAGAAAGCAAACTTCTTCACGACAACTCGACATCCAATGTAAGGCTGAATGCTGGCAGCCATTCAAATGTTATGCGTTATATTGCAATATGTCTACGATAATATTCTTTCTTCTGAAAGTGTAGAGAAATTAAATATATTATTTTCAAGGGCAAATATACAACTTTATTTCGTAAATGTACTTTTAAGCAATAAGAAAATGAGATGGTACATTATGTGTTATTTTACAAATGTTACATATGGAATTACTGTGAAAAACCTAATCTAATTTTAATTACTGTCATTTTTAAGATTCTGCGTAAATTGTTTATTGTTAGATGCTTAGTTGGAGAAAAGAGGTGATAGGAGTGACAGTACAATAGAAAAGGTGTGTAGTTCTCTTTTGTATTTTGAATTATTGCTGTCCGGTAAAAATAAACTGAAAGTTCTGTATCTCTTTATTCATCGGTGTTGCAGCCGTTTTACTTATCCAGGGGCTTGGTTTTTAGTTTTAAACTGTAAGCATTATAAAATGCGCTTATATTGACAAGGAAAGCCCTATAATAACCAAATAAATTAATGAAATCATAAGTTTAAGCCTATTTTATCTAACACAAATAACTCCAAAAAAGTTTTATCGGACACCAATAATTTTGAATTGTAAAGATATGTCGATCCGTAGCGTGTATAGATGTTTGGCAGTAAGGATATTCAAGGCAATTATATGTCAATTTTAATGTGAGTTTGTTAGAATGTTGTATATAATATCTCTTATTTTGTCAATGTCAACAAAGTATTTTAATATTATGATATAGATAGACATCCCCAATATAATGCATATCGGTAGTATTAAGAAGAAGCAATAAGTTGGGATTATCCTATTAAATTTATGCTGAGAATATTTCTTATATAAACGCTCTACCATCTTCTTATTTCCATATTCATTGTAACAAAACCTAAGATTGAAATGAAATATAAAATAAAAAACGCGGTGTTAATTCTACCACCTTTCCGTGTTATCTCGGGTACGACACCTGCTATCGGAAGAAGAACAAACATAAGTACGCATGATAAATACAAAATACTATTTAACATAGCAGAATCATGTTTTGCTTTATAAGCCATATGTATCCTAAAAAATATATAATTTATAATCATCTGATTCTATCTTATTACCAATTAAGTACTCGACCATTTATATTGTGTTCCCTATAACGTTTAGCTTCTTTCCTCATTGGAATCAATCCCATGAAATCTAAGATTCTAATAGGATTCGCATAGACCGTTTAACGTAAGGTTCATTGATAGTAACTATTCAGCGATAATAAACGTTGAATATCAAGAAATTATAAACGTAACATTGTGGCAAAAAGGCTCGAAATGACATTCTTTATTAGAATTTGCATGTATCTATTTATGTAACTTATTGATAATCAATAATAGTTTATACACCTTATCGCTGAATAGTTACAAAATTCCATGCTATATAATGAATCTTAAAAATAAAATGAGTAATAAAGAAACAAATTAAAGAACGATGGCTTATAATGAAATTACTGGATATAATTTTAGAATAAGTTACAAAAACGTTTAATGGACTTTGAACAAGATAGGAGTTATGGACTGGTATCAAATAAAGAAATATTTATATTATACTCATGATGATTATGTCAGAGATATAATTGCTCTACATCTTAGCCCAAGTTTAACCGGCAAAATTATTTTTCATAAATTTTCGGGATGTTTTGTGTAGTATCAATTTGATAAATGATTGATAATCAAGTGTAGGGTATTGTTGCGAGGAGTAAAATCTGATTTGTAGGACACAGCCATATCAAAATTATTTTGCTTTCTATGTCAAAAACCTCCAATATTTCTTATTTTAACTATTTATTTAACATTTACACTTTGCGTTGCCACGCAGATGTTGTCAGATTGATACATGCAACCATTTCTGACCATTGCTGTTATAATGGCAATCATCTTATTCTTGACATTATTCAGTGCAACCATCGGTTTCTTTCCTCGTTCTATAAGCCTTTGATAATACTTTGCAATCTGTGGACAAGTTCGTACAGCGGCTAATGCAGCCTGTGTGAGGAGCGATTTGAGCATCTTATTAGCTATAAAGCCCACTCGTGGATCAGTGTGTACGCTTGTGCCAGAATCACGTCCAAAAGGTGCTATACCATAGTAGCAAGCAATCTTTCTTGGGTTGTATGCGAACTCGCGTAAAGTTGTTCGTATATACCATTAAACTGACAGCGTTGATAGTCCCAACACCAGGCATAGATGTGACAATGGCAAAAATACTATAGAGTTGGTCATCTGATTCGATATATTCCTTTATCTTTTCATCACACTTGGCTATTTCCTTATTTATCTCTGTAATGATATGTCTGGCACTCTGAGATATAGTATTCTTGATAGGCGATTTCTCTTGTGTAAAACGTTTCTCAATTCGTCTTACTTGAAAGCTGTACCTGTGACGTACAAGGTGATGACGACACAAGAAAAGTTCCCGTAATCCACTCAAAGCAGGGCTTAAGGGTTCATATAACTGCGCCTTATCCTCAAAGCGGAGAGCATACTCAGCAATCATAAATGCGTCAACAGCATCATTCTTTATACGCTTCAAAGGGAATGTGCGTTTGATGGTTAGTGCATTCTCTATCCACACGTCATACCCCTGAGCATATAGCCAGTCGCTCATCATACGGCTGTATCCACCCGTAGTTTCGCCACAGAACAACCAAGAGGAGCATGTTTTTTCCTCAACCACAGACTTAATCCACTTAATCATCTTACGATAACCACTCACTTTATTGTCGAACACTGCATGCACTTGCATAGATGTAGACTTAACGATAATAGCTACATCGAATTTTTCTTTTGAGAAATCAATGCCAATTAAAACTTTCTTCATATCTTTGCATTTTATGGAAGGCTAGCCAATAGTTGTTGGACTCAAAACTCTAAATAGGCTCGCAGCCTAGACTTTCTATCAGGTCTTTGCAACTATACAGGATGGACTAAAGCAAAAGCTGGATTTGAATTCCTTGTTACTTTAAAGTTTCCCTATCCTGTAGGCTGGTTCTTCCTTTTGACAACAAAGGTAATGAATCAACCTTGTTTTCTAAAGGATTTTTATACCCTCTTTAAGTTTCTTGCTGCAAACTTAGAGTTACTTTGCACTCATGCACGCAAATGTACAGACACGATTCAACCCTGCCACAGGGGACATGGCTCCTTATTATCGCATCAAGGAGTCATATCGTGATGTGCAGGGTCATGTACATTCGCTAATTCTGTTGAATATCGGGTTCGAACCTTCACTTACTGCTGTACAGGTTCGAAAAATTGCATACGCTCTTACCGAACGCTTCAAAAATAGAAGTACACCCTCGCTTTTCAAAGAACATCTTGACGGTCTTACTCCTATTGAACAGGCAAAGGCTGACGAATGGTGGATCCGTATGGAGAAAGAAGGTGGAATCGATCGGTTTAATAAGGAAGAGCAGAAGTCGCTGAGAAAATATGAGAACTATATTGACCTTGAGACGGCAAACTATACTGACGCAAGGAATGTTGGTGCAGAGTGGCTCTGCAAGCAGACAATAGACAAGCTACAATTAGAGGGTTTTCTGCGCAAAAACGGGTGGACGGAGAATGCGATACACACGGCTTTGTCAGCATTGATTGTTCGCACGGTATATGCAGTTTCTGAACGTTCATCTTATTATTATTTGCGCGATAACTCGGCTGCCGCTGAACTTTATAGTGGAGTTCCTGGCTGGACACCAGGAATCAATTCTCTGTATAAAATCACTGATAAATTATATGAACTAAAGGAACAGTTAGAGCATCATCTGTGCAGCATTACTGACGCTCTCTTTAATATAGACAACAAGTTGATGCTCTTCGACTTAACCAACTTCTATTTCGAGGGCAGCAAGCGTAACAGCAACAAGGCCAAGTTCGGTCGTTCAAAAGAAAAACGCTCTGACTGTAAGCTACTTGTACTTGCATTATGTATCAATAAAGAAGGTTTTATACGTTATTCTTCTATCTTAGAGGGTAATACAGCAGATCCCAAGTCTCTACCCAATATGATTGATACGCTGGCAAAGAGGAATCCATCAAGAACAAAGGATACGCTCGTTGTCATGGATGCAGGTGTTGCCACGGAAGAGAACTTGGAGTTAATAAAGAAAAAGGGTTACAATTATCTCTGCGTATCCCGTACGAAAATGAAGGACTATACGCTCAGTGATGATAACAAGAGCGTTACAGTAATGGATGCCCGTCGACAGAAGATAACGCTGAAAGAGGTTAAGACAGAGGATGATGAGGATTATTATCTCGAAATAACATCTCCTTCGAAAGCTATGACAGAGTCGTCCATGAACAGGGTTTGGAGAGAGCGTTTTGAGATGGAACTGCAGAGGATAAACGAAGGAATCTCCAAGAAAGGTGGAACAAAAACCTATGAAAAGGTTGTTGAACGTACAGGACGTGCCATACAGAAGTACCTCCTCCGCAGCAATGTCAGGACACTTTCTGAACGTGTAACATGGGAATACTACAATCTCATTCGTGAGATAGAATGTACGAACAGACAACTAAAGAATGATCTCAACCTCCGTCCAATCTATCATCAGAAAGATGAGCGAAGCGACGCACACCTTTTCTTCGGTTTATTAGCCTACTGGGTGGTAAACACTATCCGTTGTCAATTAAAACGAGAAGGAGAATCCTGTTACTGGACCGAGATAGTACGACGTATGAGCATCCAAAAGCTCGTCACCACAAAAGGGAAGAATCCATTAGGTGAAACCATCGAGATGCGCCAATGTAGTAGTCCTTCGAAGCAAGCAAAACAGATATACGATAAGTTGAACTTAAAACACTCACCATTCAAAAAGAATAAAATTTGTAGGACACAGAGCCCATAAGAAAAATGAGGAAAGTACGGTGACAGTAACAATTAGGCGAAGGTGGGTATTAAACTTGGGTTAAGGCTTTTGTCAACTACTATCTTTATTTTCTTTTGATGTTTCTTCTTATTATGTTGAAACCAATCAATTGAAGAATAAGTAACTATTTTGAGCGGTGAGCTACATGTTGGTATGTGCTCACCGTTCTTATGATTAAGGTTAGTAGTGATAAGTATCCTTTTAAGTTAAACTGCCTGTTAAAGACTAAACTGATTTTGTTTTATAGTTGAGTAGCTTGTCTATCTTTGTATTAAAGGTATAGAGGGCTATGTTAAGTTACATAAATAGACCAGCAATATAGAATTATGGTATAGTGTATATATTTATAGCGCTTATGTAAATAACAATTATTTGAAAATACGGATGCTATTTTGTACCTTTGTAACTAATCCTAATTATTATAGCATGTTAAAATCACGATAGGATAAAACAGAATGAAGCAAATCAATAAAACGAAAATGAAACGTACCTTTGTAACTAAGATGGTAAAGCCAATAGAAGAGAATTCTCTTTTCTTTATGTTTATGCTGTTGGTTGGTGCCTTTACGAATGTGAGTCATCGTAATGTTTTTGGTTATATAGAATTGATTGCAGATGTATATATTATTTGTTTTTTACTGAGTTTTTGTCAACGAACAATACGTCAAGGGTTGGTGATTTTGTTGAGTAGTATTATTTATGTGGTAGCCATAATAGATACTTGTTGTAAGACACTCTTTGATACTCCAATTACACCGACAATGCTTCTTTTAGCACAAGAGACTACAGGCAGAGAGGCAACAGAGTTTTTCTTGCAATATCTTAATCTAAAACTTTTCTTTTCTGCAGCTGATATTATTCTTTTTCTTGCACTCTGTCATATTGTTATGGCGGTAAAGAAGATGAAGTTTCCAACCTCTTATCTCAAACAACCTTTTGTTACCTTTGTTTTAATGTTTACAATCTTTGTAGGAATAGCTTTAAGTATTTATGATAAGGTTCAGCTTTATACTGTTAAGAATCTTTCAGGACTTGAGGTTGCTGTTACTAATGGGTTTGCACATCTTTATCATCCAGTCGAACGTATTGTTTATGGACTTTATTCAAACCACTTGATAGCAAAACAGGTTGATGGAGTCATTATGGCTAATCAGCAAATAAAAGTAGATTCATGTTCTTTCGCATCTCCTACAATTGTACTTGTTATAGGTGAAAGTGCCAACCGACACCATTCTCAACTGTATGGCTATCCTTTGCCAACAACGCCTTATCAACTTGCCATGAAGAATGGTAAAGATTCGTTAGCAGTGTTTACTAATGTTGTTTCACCATGGAATCTAACGAGTAAAGTGTTCAAGCAAATATTCTCATTGCAATCCGTTGACGAGAAAGGTGATTGGAGTAATTATGTACTCTTTCCTGCG
Organism: Prevotella melaninogenica; assembly: GCF_018127925.1. Classification (NCBI taxonomy): domain Bacteria; kingdom Pseudomonadati; phylum Bacteroidota; class Bacteroidia; order Bacteroidales; family Prevotellaceae; genus Prevotella; species Prevotella melaninogenica. Next base: position 489,259 of record NZ_CP072348.1, read on the forward strand.
GTGTTTAAAAAAGCAGGGTATCATGTTAGTTTCTTGTCTAATCAATTTCCGTATGGTATTAACTATACACCTGATTGGACGAATAATCTTGTAGGTGGTTTCTTCTTAAATCATCCACAATTAAACAAGCAAATGTTTGATTATAGAAATGTCACGATTCATAACTATGATGAGGACCTATTAAAAGATTATAAAGATATCATTAGCTATAAGAAGCCGCAACTGATAATCTTTCATCTTTTAGGACAGCATTTTCAATACTCATTGCGTTGTAAAAGTAATATGAAGAAGTTTGGAATAAAGGATTATAAACGTATGGACTTGACAGATAAAGAGAAACAAACTATTGCAGACTACGATAATGCAACGCTTTATAATGATTTTGTATTGAACAAGATAGTAGAACAGTTCCGTAACAAGGATGCCATTATAGTCTACTTGTCTGACCATGGAGAGGATTGCTATGGTAAAGATGTAAATATGGCTGGTAGGTTAACTGAAGTTGAACAAATCAATCTCAAGAAGTATCACGAAGAGTTTGAAATACCTTTCTGGATATGGTGTTCGCCTGTATATAAGCAGAAACACCGTAAGATCTTTACGGAAACATTGTTGGCAAGAAATAATAAGTTTATGACAGATGACCTACCACATCTGTTGCTTTATCTGGCTGGAATAAAGATAAAAGACTACTGTGAAGAGAGGAATGTCATCTCTCCAAGTTTCAACAACAATCGTCGTCGTCTTGTTTTGAAGACTATTGACTATGATAAAGCGTTATATCAATAAGATGTTTTTATAGTGCTGTTTGGTAGAGTTGTCCTATATTAGTTATTTATAAAGCATTTTACAGTTTTCTTTATAATAACCAAAACGGGACTCTTTGACAATTTTCAGCTAATGTGTTGTTATTCCGCACATAGCGTGTTGATGCTCCGCACATATTGTGTTGTTGGTTAACACCAATTGTGCTGAGCGCTAAACATCTTGCAAAATGTCACCAAAGTAGCTTCAACTTATTGTTATAAACAAGTTGTACTACAAAGAATTTACTTAATCTACTGGGTCAGTAGCTTATTTCGTAAAGTTGATAAGATACCACTTCAAGGAGATACTATTCTTTCTTTTATCCTATAAGAGTAGAATAATGCAGTTGAAATAAAATTCAATGAATAACTTATGTCTACTTAAACTAACAACTCTTATTTTCTTTTTTCACCCTCCACGATTGGTTTCTGTGCATTCATTTTGTGCAATTTAGATGTGAGATGTTTGTAAAGGCGAGCAACGATTTGAGGATGCGAAGAGGCAAGGTTGTTCTTCTCAGACAGGTCGCTTGATAGATCATATAGTTCTTTTTGACCTGTAAGATACGAATAAATCAATTTCCATTGCCCTTCACGAATGGCACAATTAAGACTGATTCCCAATCCCTCTCCATCCCAAATGTTAGGATAGTTCCATATCAGTTGTCGCTTCTTATCACCTTGTTGTTTACCACGAAGAATAGGTGTAATGTCTTGTCCGTCTATTTTTTGTGGTACATGATAGTTCTTAATTTCAGCCATGGAGAGTAAGGTAGGGTAGAGGTCCTCTATGATGATAGGTGCATGAGAGCGAGTATTTGGTTTTACAATATTGTTCCATTTTACAATAAAGGGAACTCTTATACCTCCTTCATACAGAGAACCTTTACCACTCTTGAGTGGTGCATTCTGAGTGTAAAGTTCTCCATCCCGCCAATAGGATGATGAGGCGAGTCCTCCATTATCGCTCATAAAGATGATGACTGTCTCTCGCTTAAGTCCTGCCTTTGCTACCCAATCCATGAGATCTCCCAAACTTTTATCCATTCCTGCAATCAATGAAGCGTAAGCAGCTTCCTTCTCCGAAAGACCACGTGCACGATACGTAGGGTAAAAACGCATATCTCGATCGATTGGTACGTGCACAGCGTAATGAGACATATAGAGATAGAAAGGTTGGTCGTATTTCTTAGCCTTCTCTAATGATGCTATTGCCTCTTGTGTAAGGGCTTCTGTGGCAAAGATACCAGTACTCCAATAACGTTCCAAGCCTGGAATAGCGAATGGAGATGTGGGTTTGCCATCTTTTGTAAAACCATAGTTACGTTCGCTTAAATAGGTAGCTAATCCACCAGCTGCCGTACCTGTAATGTTTATGTCAAAGCCAAAATGGCACGGATTCTCACCCGGAGTGTCAATAGCTCCCCAGTGTGCTTTTCCGCAATGTATGGTATGATAGCCTGCATTTTTTAGGAGTTGTACAAAGGATATAGCCTTTGTCGTATGTGCGACATTACCGCTTTGCGCAATACCATTATAATTCCAATCAGGTAATGTTACGCCATCTCGTTTCCCATCTGTCATCTTATCGCGATGTAAAGTCCAATTCGTTACCCGATGGCGAGCCATATTCATACCTGTCATCAGACTACATCTGGAGGGCGAACTGATAGGAGTTGCATAAGCATCTGTAAACATCATCCCCTCGGAAGCAAGTCTTTCCATGTTAGGTGTATCGTATTTCCGATTATTGGCAGTAATCGAATCGGCAAAGGGAAGGGATGTGTCCTGCCATCCCATGTCGTCTACCATGAACAAGATAATATTGGGTTGTGTATTTACTTGTTGTGCTTTGGCTGGGAAGGAAATGCCGAGAGCAGCTATTGAACTTGTAACTAATAGGGTAGAAGAGTGCTTTGAATTATATAAGGTATAGTTGTTCATTGTTGTATCAATCATTGATAGGGGTTTTTAGATAGAGTACAAAGTTAAAAAGAAAGTTGCTAATCACCACATAAATATGATGAAGTTCTTAAATTCTTTTGCTATAAAGTTATTGAGAGTGTCCTATAGTAGATGCATGATATGGTTAAACTACCAAATATATAGGGATACATCAAGGATTATAAAGGGAGAAAAGTTTATTTATGGAATATAGTAAATAGGATTCTGGCTGGAATGGTCTTAATAAAAAAAGTCAGACTGCGGACAGTCTGACTTAATTGTATCATTTTTCTAAACAAAGAACGATGGTTATAACCACCTTTATTTTTTTACTGCCCATTGGAATGTACTACATGGTAATCCTACCTCATTCACAAGGTTGGCACGTGTAAAAGGTTGCCATCCATAACGAACATAGAGTGGGCGTGTTACAGAAGACGACTTAACAAGAATTGTGTTAGATGATGTTATTTGTGCTTCTGCTGGATAATAGATGCCATCTGCACCTGCTACCTCAAAGCCAATAAGGCGACTGCCCTTAGCTGATAGTGACTTTGCGTGAATAAACTGCAATTCAATTCCATTGTCTTTTGCTAATACAGAATGACAGATAGGACCATCAGATTCTATGTTGTAGTCATAACTATGGTGTAAAGCCTGTAAGCCAAGTCGCTCACCGACAGGCTTTTTGTTCGTGTAATGTACATCTAAGGAATCACCCACATCTGTTGTAACAGCCATCCAGGTATTACGTAGTCTTGATGCCATACGACGCTGAGAATCGCGGAAACGTGGCCATGAAGGACGATTCAGGCTGGAGAGCTGTACGAAATAAAATGGTAGCTCTGGGTCATGGAAGAAGTTACGCCAACTCTTCTGTAACATTGGGAAGAGACGTTCGTGTAGTTCCATGTTATGTGCATTGGACTCACCTTGGTACCAAACAATTCCCTTGATACTATATCCTTTTAGTGGAAGCATACCAGTCTCGAACATATAGGCTGGTGCATAAGGATGACGTTGCAGTGGGTTCTTACTTACGCTGATGTTTTGCAATGCTCGCTCACGTGCCCATTTCATTCCGAAATCTCCATGATACCAATCACGAAGAATAGCTGGCATACGTTGTTCTAAAGTATGGCGGTCAATCCATGACTCTGTAGTGGTACCACCAACAGCATTACAGATGATACCTACTGGGACCTGCAAACTGTCTGCTAAATTCTTTCCAAAGTGATAAGCTACAGCAGAGAAGCCACCCAAAGATTCTCGAGAGCAGTTACGCCATGGTCCAATATGGAGGTACTGATGACGATTTACAGAGTCGCAAGCATTAGCAGACCATGCTACGGCTGTCGTTGGGTAGATAGCTGACATATTAAAAAGATGTAAGTGTGTCTGACTGTCAGCCTCATTCAAGTCTTGTGTCCTGCTCTGTACAGCATTTACAGGTAACTCCATGTTTGATTGTCCTGAGCAAAGCCACACTTCACCAACGTATATGTCTTTAATAGTAAGCTTTTCTTTCTTCGTACTTATTTGGGCTTTATAAGGTCCACCAGCTTTCTCTGCAGGGAAGGTTACCTTCCACTTTCCTGCATCATTTGTTATAGTTGAAAGCATATGGCCATTGAAGTTGACCTTAACCGTTTCACCTGCATTGGCTTTTCCGCGGAAAACAATAGGCTTGTTGCGCTGAATGACCATGCCATCCGTATACAATGGAGAAAGGGAAAGCCTACCATAGTTGCCTGTTAAGGCTCCATAGACTGTCTCTGCAATAATCTTTGCACCCTCAGCATTCGGGTGAATAGCATCGGCAAGAAGGTCGGGACGACTATATAGAGGTGTGTTTAAGTCAATGAGTGGAACTCGTGTTGCAGTAGCCACTTGTCGTATATGTTTCTGAATCTGTGCATGCCAGTCGCGTGTACCACTCTCAAAACGTGGATGACGCTCAAAGATAGGGGTCATAAGACAAATCCAAATCTTTGCTTTAGGATTCGCCTGACAGAAACTATCAATCAAATGGATGTAATCAGCATTAAATTCTTCACTGTACTCAGGCCAGTTTCGTGGATCGGTATCATTGAGCCCAAGGTGGATAATGACAAGGTCTGCCTTGAAGTTCAAAGCTTCTTGGTACTCTTGTTGGTCGACATAGGGACGATGTCCATGTTGTAGTAGTGTAGTTCCAGAGTGTCCGAAGTTTCTGACTTCATATTTATCTCCTAACAGCTTCTGTAGTTGTGCTGGATAACAATTCTTCTCTCTATCGGTAATTGTCATTCCCCATGTCACACTATTTCCTACACATGCTACCTTGATTTTGCCATCTGCAACAGCAGTCAAAACCATAAGGAGCAGTCCAAACAACACGATTGTTCTTTTCTTCATAATCATTTATTAATGTAGTAATGGAAGGTTTTGCTTTTACTTAATATTTAAGTTATACATAAATTCTTTGCAAAGTTAATTATAATCTATGAATAAAGGAAACACTATGGATTACAAAAACATTTTAATGGGTAAATTATTATACAAAAGGATCGGTAGTGTGATGAAAAAGTATAGACGCGCAACTATTCATATAGCATTACAAAAGGTTATTAATATACAAGTGGAATAACTTAAATTTCTGAACTTTTAAATAACAAAAACCCTTATGAAACAAGAAGTTCGAGACTTATTTAGTTAAAAATAGATTTTGCATAAACATGTGTTCGCACACATCATTATAATGAAAAAATAATCTACTGAAAGTTTGCATGTAACGCGAAAATAATATATCTTTGTAACTGTTATCCTGAAAACAATCTTTTACCTTTAAAAGACTAATACCTATTGAGTAAAGAAAGCGATTACCTGTGAAGGTCATCGCTTTTTCTTTTAGCTCTAATATAGGCTTATGAAATTGTGTGCTTAAGAGGGTAGACTTGCAACTGGGTTTTAGGACTGACCCAAAATAGGGCTCATAAGGTTATAATGGGTAATAAAAAAAGAGCGGCCTCTTGCGAGAACCGCCCTGATGAAAGGAGGAGTGGTACCACCAGGAATCGAACCGGGGACACAAGGATTTTCAGTCCTTTGCTCTACCAACTGAGCTATGGCACCATCGTTATTTGCAATCAATTTTTGTAGCGTTTGTGTTTCTTTCTCAATTGCGATGCAAAGGTAGTACTTTTATTTTATTCCTCCAAGTTTTTCTAAAAAAAAATGTTTCTATTCACATCCTTTAACAGGTTGGCTATTTCTCGTAACTATTCAGCGATAATTGATATATATTATCAAACCTTAAATAAGGCTTGAATCGCATTATATGGAGTTTTGTCGTGCTTCTTAGCTGTTTCTACAATCGAATGAAGTTCAAGGAAAGCGTCTGCTCCGAAGTCTGAACGAAAAGCACAGGAGTTCTTCAGTTTGATTTTTAGCTTGCGTATTCCACGTTCACTTCCATTATTGTCAAATGGTATCATCGGATTTTCGAGGAAATTGAAAATGTAATCTCTGCATTTGACCAAGCCTTTTCTGAACGTAATAAACTTTTTACCAAGCTCCTCTATATTCTGTTTGAGTAGATTGTCTAAACGTCGGGTCCATGACACCTTGTCTATAACGTTGTTCGGATTGGTATTCCGCTCGTGAATGGCTTCACGGAACAGATTGGTTACTTTCCCAGACCACTCTTGCTTAGTGTTCAACTCTGAGAGATATTGCAGTTCGCGCAGTAAGTGAGCAAGGCATACCTGATGATTGAGGAAATGGAGTGCAAAGTATGCGCTATGGCGGTCGGTAACGGCAGTCATTCGTTCCAGGCTATCGCCAAATTTGTCTGCTAATACCTTCGACCCTCTTCCATTAGCACGGAAAAGCAGTGTGTAATAAACGGTTTGTGCAATCCATGCCCAGTCGAGTCTTTTCTTACAGTACAAGCCGCTCTCATCGAAACCAACAACTGCTGATGACTTAATATATCCTTTAATTTTATCAATCACAGGTTGCGCATTTCTCTTTGCCTCATTTACCCAGTTCACCAGTGAGCCTTCGCTTGGAGTGAGTCCAAATACCTCACGCAAAAAACTTGCTATGCGACCGTAAGGAAGAAATTGTACGACACTCAGATAAACCACTAAGGACTTTATGCTTGAATCATATACCACGTTGTTTGACCGCCGTCTCGGTACTGTCCGAATACGTTCACCACAGTTCTTGCATACCATCACATAGTGTCGGATTTCCTTGATTACGGGCTTCAACTCTGGAATGGAAATAACCTGCGTCACATAATCAAGCACACGTTCTGCATCTGATAAAGATTCTCCGCAACGAGTGCAATAGTTGGGTATCTCATCAATTATCTCGTCAGGTATGGAAGAGTAAGACAACTTATGCCCATCATGCCCCTTTTGTCCTCCCGGCTTCTTACCACTTGGCTTACGGAGGCTTCTTGTTCTTCTGATAACCTCATCCTTTATACGCTCCTTGCTTGGAGGAGTGCTGCTGTTATTAGAGTTTTTGTCAGGTTTTTCATACTTAGCTAAGCGTTCCCGTAAGTTTATAAGTTCCGTATCTTTCTTGCGAATTTGGAGGTTCAAAGCATTTATGTTACGGTTCAATTTGATAATCTCGGCATACTGCTGATTAACAGTTGCACGTAATAATCGCATCTCTTCCGTCATGCCTTGTAATACTTTTGATATGTCCGTAACCTGCTCTTTCATAGGTATAAAGGTACAAAGAAAATCTGAAATACGCAAGAAAAACAAGCATATTTATAGCCTTTATACTAAGATTTTAGAGGAGAAAATACAGACTGATCAATACCGCTGAATAGTTACTATTTCTCGTTTATAGGCCAACCTTGTGCCTTCAACTCAAACTCGTTACCATCACGAGCAATAAGGAATGCACCCAGGCTTTCTTTTGTTATATAACCTATCTGTCTGATATTCTCCATCTTATCAATCTTCTCATGATCACCGATAGGTACTGTAAAAAGAAGTTCATAGTCTTCCCCACCATTCAAAGCTGCTGTTGTAAGGTTCATATTGAATTCTTCGCAGGTTGCTGCAGTTTGATAATCGATAGGAATATTCTTTTCATAAATTCTACAACCGCAGTGACTTTTTTCGCAAATATGTTTTAACTCACTTGCCAAACCATCTGAAATATCAATCATAGAGGTTGGGTGTATACCTGCTGTGCGCAGTTGATTGAGAACATCACCACGTGCTTCAGGTTTCAACTGACGGTCAATAAGATATTCTTTACCTGCAAAATCAGGCTGAAAATCCTCAATGACTGCACGTTCTTGACGCAAAGCTTCGAGTCGTTTCTCATCTTTATTACTTTGTGCTTCTTTTACCTTATTATTATATTCCTGGACCTGCTGGTAGTAGACTGTCTTTTCGCGTTCGAGAATCTGTAAACCCATGTAGGCAGAACCAAGGTCACCGGTAACGCAGATAAGATCGGTCTCGTTTGCTCCACTACGATAGACGATATCATCTTTTGCAGCTTCACCAATACAAGTGAGGTTAATAGCAAGTCCCGTATATGAAGAAGTCGTGTCACCTCCAACAATATCTACATTCCATTTAGTACAAGCTTTGTTCAATCCTGCATAGAACTGATCAAGGTTTTCTACTTTGAAACGTTTTCCAAGTCCTAATGAAACGATGAGTTGCCGTGGCTGTCCGTTCATAGCGAAGATGTTACTCATAGCTATCATAGCCACCTTGTAGGCAAGATGTTCCATGTCTATGTAAGTTAAATCGAACTGTACACCCTCCATGAACATCTGTGAAGAGACAAGTGTTTCTTTATCTGAATAGTGTAAAACAGCAGCATCATCACCCACGCCCATAATGGTAGAGTTGTTGATTGGTTGTATATCTTTTGTGAGACGGTTGATTAGTCCGAATTCACCAAGGTCTTTTATTTCCATTTACTTTATTAATAGCTTATTGATATAATGTCTAAGACGTCCTTTATCTATGAATTATAGAATAAAGAACGCCTTAGTTTCTTTTTATATTTATATGTCTTATGAGCGTTTAATCATCTCACGCATAATCTCTGTCATACGTGGCTGTGCAGCATTTGCAGCTTCCTGAACCTCTTCGTGGCTAACCTTTACAGGAACATCAAAGCCACCAAGGTCAGTGATTACACTGATGCCGAACACCTTAATACCACTATGGCGAGCAACGATAACCTCTGGTACGGTACTCATGCCAACTGCATCACCTCCCATCTTGTGGTACATACGGTATTCTGCAGGTGTTTCAAAGGTTGGTCCTTGTACGCCCATGTAAACTCCATGCTGAACTTCGATGTTCTTCTCCTTAGCAATAGAGTCTGCTAAATCAACCAATTTATGGTCGTATGCCTCGTGCATATCTGGAAAACGAGGACCTGTAGGGAAGTTACGACCACGTAGCGGATGTTCTGGGAACATATTAATATGATCTGTAATAATCATGAGGTCACCAATCTTGAACGATGGATTCATACCGCCAGAAGCGTTTGAAACAAACAATGTTTCAATGCCTAACTCGTGCATTACACGAATTGGGAAGGTAACATCCTTCATGTTATATCCTTCATAGAAGTGGAAGCGACCTTTCATAGCCATGATATCCTTACCACCAAGTCGTCCAAAGATAAGGCTACCAGCGTGACCTTCTACTGTTGAAACTGGAAAATTTGGTATATCTTGATAAGAAAATGAGTAGCTATCGGTTATCTCTGAAGCTAATTGTCCGAGGCCTGTGCCCAGAATGATGGCTGTCTTTGGACTTGTGGTCATCCTCTCTTTTAGCCAAGATGCTGTTTCTTGAATTTTTTCGTACATAGGATATTATTTTTTGATTGAATGTCTCTTCCTTGTCAAGCATAAAGCTTACCTTGATAGGAAGCGCATAAATATTTTCTTTTACTTCGTCTGACAATTTATCAATATCAACAAGACGTGCCTTATCTTTCTCTGTTGTGACAATCAATTTTGGTTCAGGCATTTTAGCAAAGGTCTCGTTAATACGATGAATATCCTTTGTTGTGAATGCATGATGGTCTGGGAACGAGAGTGTTGTCAGTGCATTGTTTCCTGTGAAAGAGTTTAGATCCAACTCCAATTGCTTTGGTGACATGATACCAGCAAGCAACAAGACATTTTTTCCTCTTATCTCTGTGAGTGGTATATTTCTTCCTTTACTGAAGATAGGTTCCAAATCACAATAATCTAACGTCGTAAAATAAAGCTGTTGGAAAGGGTAGAGTTCCATAGCTTTCCTCAATACACGATAGTCTATTGGGTTTAGACTCTTAGGACACTTTGTGATAATCACAATATCTGCACGATTTTTTCCTGAGAGTGGTTCTCGTAATCTACCAGCAGGAAGAAGTTTGTCATAGATGATAAGTCGATGATAATCAACTAACAGAATGTTGATACCAGGATGTACATATCGGTGCTGAAAAGCATCGTCTAAAAGGATTACATCTGTATCTTTTGTTTCCTCGTCAGATGTTAATCGGTCTATTCCCTCACATCGCTTCTTATCAACTGCAACACGAATATCAGGGAACTTTGTTTTCATTTGATAGGGTTCGTCACCAATCTCACGCATAGGAGTGTTTTCTTTTGCCAACACATATCCACGGCTTTTACGTTTATAGCCACGTGAGAGGACAGCCACCTTCATCTTATCCTTCAGCAATCGGATAAGATATTCTACGTGGGGAGTCTTTCCTGAACCACCCACAGTAATGTTACCAACAGATATGACTGGAATATCAAACTGTCGGGATTTGAGAATGTTCAGTTCAAATAACTCATTGCGCAATCTTACTCCCAGCCCATAGAGCCAGCTGAAAGGCAACAGCCATTTGTTTATTTTAATGTGGTCTCCTTCCATATATGATTAATGGATATTAGGATAAAATGGCAGACGTGCCTGAATTGCACTCTGTTGGTCGATAGTCTTCAAGAGTGTAAAAGGCTCATAATAGTCACCTAAGTTAGCACGTAACTGCTGGCTGAGGTAATTATTAGGATTCGTTTGATCCATCATTTGCTCTAAGAAGTTAGGCTCCTTTGGGTAAGCACATTTTCTATAATTTGGTAGTTTAGCAAGTTGTGCAGCTTTTGCTACAGCAACATCCAATCCACCAAGCTGATCAACAAGTCCTATCTTTTGTGCATCTTGACCAGTAAACACATGCCCCTGTGCTACCTTCTCAACCTGTTCTTCAGTCATCTTACGTCCTTCTGCCACACGGTGACGGAAGAGTTTATAGCCACGGTTTACATATTGGCTAAGATATGACATTTCTTCTTCTGTGAATGGGCGAGCACGTGTGCCGAAGTCTGAATATTTGTTGGTTTTAACCTCATCAAACTTTAAACCCAATTTTTCTCTTAGCAGACCGCTAACATCAGGGAACATACCAAAGATACCAATAGAGCCTGTAATTGTTGTAGGTTCAGCAACACTCCAGTTGGCTGGAGCTGACATATAATAGCCACCTGAAGCAGCCATTCCACCCATACTAACCACGACAGGTTTTAACTTCTTCAGTTCCATAATCTGATGCCAGATTTGCTCTGATGCATAAGCGGAGCCGCCGCCAGAGTTGACACGTATGACAACAGCCTTAACGTCTTTATCTTTTCCTAATTTCTCCAAATCCTTGCAAACAACTTGTGCGTCAATCTGATGACCTTGTGAGAAGAGACCTCCTACAACACCATCAACAATATCACCATAAGCATAGTAGACTGCAACTTCATTTTCCTTATCACCTTGGTTTTTGTCCTCAGTGTTCACCATGTCAGCAATTGTAACCTGATTGATGTCTTTATCAGCCTCAATACCTAACTGCTTCTTCACGATTCCCTTTATCTGGTCTGTATAAACTAAGCCATCAACGAGCTTTAATTTTACATATTCTTGTGGGTCAGCAAAGGTTATCATACTGTCAGCGTATGCGTTCAGTTGTACTACTGACAAACCTCTGCTTGCGCCAACTTCCTTTGTAATATTGCCCCAGATACTGTTTAAATAGGCTGATGTTTGCTCACGATTAGCATCGCTCATCTTGTCGCCAGTGAACATCTCGGTTGCGCTTTTGTAAGCACCAACCTTTACTACCTGCATCTTTACACCAAACTTCGCCAAGAGGTCCTTAATGAAAACTGGTTCAGAAGCTAATCCGTGCCAGTCAATTTGTCCTTGTGGATTCAGATAGACCTTGTCAGCAACAGACGACAAGTAGTATGTACCCTGAGTATAGGTGTCAGCGTAAGCAATAATCCACTTTCTACTCTTCTTGAAATCGAGTAGTGCTTTACGCAATGCCTGCATAGAAGCATATGAATCAGACGCAAACGCACCTGCTTCGATGTATATACCCTTTATTTTATCGTTGTCTTTAGCTTTTCTGATTCCTTCAAGCATATCGTCAAGACCCAAACTATTTATTTGAGAACCTTGTAGCTGACTAAGAAAATTGTTTTCACTTCTCTCTGACATCTGTCCTGAAAGATTCAATACAAGTACTGAGTTGTCTTCAGGTTCTTTGGTTGTATCCTGCGATGCAATCATACCAACAATAGTGAAAAATGCAAAGAGTCCTGTAACGATGCTAAACAACATCATTCCAAAGAAAGAAGCAAAAACAAATTTGAAAAATTGTTTCATAAAGACGTATATAATTACAGTTTATCTTGCAAAGATATATATAATAGATGTAAAAACCAAATTATTCATGAATTCTTAATAACTTTGCAGTCAATATGAAGCATATTATTTTAGCTATAGATAGTTTTAAAGGTTGTCTCTCTTCTGTTGAAGCTGAAGATGCTGCTGAACAGGGGCTTCGTGAGCGGTGGCAGGATATTAAAGTTGTAAAGATTCCTGTCACGGATGGAGGAGATGGAATGTTAGAAGTCTTTTTACAGTTATTCGACTGTAAGGAGATTACTATTAATTGCCACGATGCACTTATGCGACCTATTCAAGCAAGCTATGCCGTATGTGCTGATAATATGGTCGTTATAGAATCTGCTTTGTCATGTGGTATCAACCTACTCAAGTCGCATGAATTGAACCCTTTACGTGCAACTACTTATGGATTAGGTGAACTCTTTGCAGATGCACTTAAAAGAGGGTTTAGAAAGTTTATTATCGGACTTGGAGGGTCAGCTACAAGCGATTGCGGACTTGGTATGTTGGCAGCTTTGAAAGACATTTTTGGTAAAAATTGGCGTGATAAATTCTTACGAGATTTAGATATAACTTTAGCTTCAGATGTAAATAATCCTCTGTATGGTGAACATGGAGCAGCTGGAGTGTTTGGTCCACAGAAAGGTGCAACACCAGAAATGATAGTCTGTTTGGATCGTCGAGCACATACTTTTGCGCGTATGGCTGCTACTCAGTTGGGTTTTGATTGCTCTTTGAATAACGGTGCTGGAGCTGCAGGCGGATTGGGTTATGCTTTTATGCAGTTTATGAATGCCAAGATGAGGTCGGGTGCAGATGTACTTTTAGAAACTGTCAATTTTAATTCGCTTATAGAAGATGCAGATTTGATTATAACAGGGGAGGGTAGCGCAGATAGTCAGACATTAATGGGAAAGATACCGATAAGGGTTTTAGAATATGGTCTTCGCAAGAATGTTTCTGTTATGCTTATAGCCGGGAAGATAAAGGATGCGGCAGCTTTACTTAAAGCAGGTTTCTCACAAGTCCAATGTATTACACCAAAGGATATGATGCTTACAGAAGCAATGAAGCCTAACGTTGCAAAAGATAATATCCAAAAAGCTATTATGCAGCTATAATATTTTAATTAAGGTTTCCGATATGCGGAGTAATAAAGCAGACAAAAGTTAGTGACATTACCATTGTTATTTTAACCCAAGTTTAACCGGCAAAATTATTTTTCATAAATTTTCGGGATGTTTTGTGTAGTATCAATTTGATAAATGATTGATAATCAAGTGTAGGGTATTGTTGCGAGGAGTAAAATCTGATTTGTAGGACACAGCCATATCAAAATTATTTTGCTTTCTATGTCAAAAACCTCCAATATTTCTTATTTTAACTATTTATTTAACATTTACACTTTGCGTTGCCACGCAGATGTTGTCAGATTGATACATGCAACCATTTCTGACCATTGCTGTTATAATGGCAATCATCTTATTCTTGACATTATTCAGTGCAACCATCGGTTTCTTTCCTCGTTCTATAAGCCTTTGATAATACTTTGCAATCTGTGGACAAGTTCGTACAGCGGCTAATGCAGCCTGTGTGAGGAGCGATTTGAGCATCTTATTAGCTATAAAGCCCACTCGTGGATCAGTGTGTACGCTTGTGCCAGAATCACGTCCAAAAGGTGCTATACCATAGTAGCAAGCAATCTTTCTTGGGTTGTATGCGAACTCGCGTAAAGTTGTTCGTATATACCATTAAACTGACAGCGTTGATAGTCCCAACACCAGGCATAGATGTGACAATGGCAAAAATACTATAGAGTTGGTCATCTGATTCGATATATTCCTTTATCTTTTCATCACACTTGGCTATTTCCTTATTTATCTCTGTAATGATATGTCTGGCACTCTGAGATATAGTATTCTTGATAGGCGATTTCTCTTGTGTAAAACGTTTCTCAATTCGTCTTACTTGAAAGCTGTACCTGTGACGTACAAGGTGATGACGACACAAGAAAAGTTCCCGTAATCCACTCAAAGCAGGGCTTAAGGGTTCATATAACTGCGCCTTATCCTCAAAGCGGAGAGCATACTCAGCAATCATAAATGCGTCAACAGCATCATTCTTTATACGCTTCAAAGGGAATGTGCGTTTGATGGTTAGTGCATTCTCTATCCACACGTCATACCCCTGAGCATATAGCCAGTCGCTCATCATACGGCTGTATCCACCCGTAGTTTCGCCACAGAACAACCAAGAGGAGCATGTTTTTTCCTCAACCACAGACTTAATCCACTTAATCATCTTACGATAACCACTCACTTTATTGTCGAACACTGCATGCACTTGCATAGATGTAGACTTAACGATAATAGCTACATCGAATTTTTCTTTTGAGAAATCAATGCCAATTAAAACTTTCTTCATATCTTTGCATTTTATGGAAGGCTAGCCAATAGTTGTTGGACTCAAAACTCTAAATAGGCTCGCAGCCTAGACTTTCTATCAGGTCTTTGCAACTATACAGGATGGACTAAAGCAAAAGCTGGATTTGAATTCCTTGTTACTTTAAAGTTTCCCTATCCTGTAGGCTGGTTCTTCCTTTTGACAACAAAGGTAATGAATCAACCTTGTTTTCTAAAGGATTTTTATACCCTCTTTAAGTTTCTTGCTGCAAACTTAGAGTTACTTTGCACTCATGCACGCAAATGTACAGACACGATTCAACCCTGCCACAGGGGACATGGCTCCTTATTATCGCATCAAGGAGTCATATCGTGATGTGCAGGGTCATGTACATTCGCTAATTCTGTTGAATATCGGGTTCGAACCTTCACTTACTGCTGTACAGGTTCGAAAAATTGCATACGCTCTTACCGAACGCTTCAAAAATAGAAGTACACCCTCGCTTTTCAAAGAACATCTTGACGGTCTTACTCCTATTGAACAGGCAAAGGCTGACGAATGGTGGATCCGTATGGAGAAAGAAGGTGGAATCGATCGGTTTAATAAGGAAGAGCAGAAGTCGCTGAGAAAATATGAGAACTATATTGACCTTGAGACGGCAAACTATACTGACGCAAGGAATGTTGGTGCAGAGTGGCTCTGCAAGCAGACAATAGACAAGCTACAATTAGAGGGTTTTCTGCGCAAAAACGGGTGGACGGAGAATGCGATACACACGGCTTTGTCAGCATTGATTGTTCGCACGGTATATGCAGTTTCTGAACGTTCATCTTATTATTATTTGCGCGATAACTCGGCTGCCGCTGAACTTTATAGTGGAGTTCCTGGCTGGACACCAGGAATCAATTCTCTGTATAAAATCACTGATAAATTATATGAACTAAAGGAACAGTTAGAGCATCATCTGTGCAGCATTACTGACGCTCTCTTTAATATAGACAACAAGTTGATGCTCTTCGACTTAACCAACTTCTATTTCGAGGGCAGCAAGCGTAACAGCAACAAGGCCAAGTTCGGTCGTTCAAAAGAAAAACGCTCTGACTGTAAGCTACTTGTACTTGCATTATGTATCAATAAAGAAGGTTTTATACGTTATTCTTCTATCTTAGAGGGTAATACAGCAGATCCCAAGTCTCTACCCAATATGATTGATACGCTGGCAAAGAGGAATCCATCAAGAACAAAGGATACGCTCGTTGTCATGGATGCAGGTGTTGCCACGGAAGAGAACTTGGAGTTAATAAAGAAAAAGGGTTACAATTATCTCTGCGTATCCCGTACGAAAATGAAGGACTATACGCTCAGTGATGATAACAAGAGCGTTACAGTAATGGATGCCCGTCGACAGAAGATAACGCTGAAAGAGGTTAAGACAGAGGATGATGAGGATTATTATCTCGAAATAACATCTCCTTCGAAAGCTATGACAGAGTCGTCCATGAACAGGGTTTGGAGAGAGCGTTTTGAGATGGAACTGCAGAGGATAAACGAAGGAATCTCCAAGAAAGGTGGAACAAAGACCTATGAAAAGGTTGTTGAACGTACAGGACGTGCCATACAGAAGTACCCTTCTATAGCGAAGTTCTACCAGATAAGCTACATAAAAAACGAGAAGAAACCCAAGCAGATGCTGCGTGTAGACTGGGAGATAAAAGACCTCTCGGCAATGGAATCTGGTCATGGAGTCTATTTCCTCCGCAGCAATGTCAGGACACTTTCTGAACGTGTAACATGGGAATACTACAATCTCATTCGTGAGATAGAATGTACGAACAGACAACTAAAGAATGATCTCAACCTCCGTCCAATCTATCATCAGAAAGATGAGCGAAGCGACGCACACCTTTTCTTCGGTTTATTAGCCTACTGGGTGGTAAACACTATCCGTTGTCAATTAAAACGAGAAGGAGAATCCTGTTACTGGACCGAGATAGTACGACGTATGAGTACCCAAAAGCTTGTCACTACAAAAGGGAAGAATCCATTAGGTGAAACCATCGAGATGCGCCAATGTAGTAGTCCTTCAAAGCAAGCAAAACAGATATACGATAAGTTGAACTTAAAACACTCACCATTCAAAAAGAATAAAATTTGTAGGACACAGAGCCCATAAGAAAAACGAGGAAAGTACGGTGACAGTAACAATTAGGCGAAGTGGGTGTTAAACTTGGGTTAGGCTATTTTTCCACCTTTGCTTTAACTGTTTTGTCAATATATTTCTTAGTCTTTCTACGTTAAAATTTACATAGTATTACCGAAGGTTTAGGGGGCAAAGGAGCATAATTGCAATGTTTCTTGGCAAGAATAAACAAAGATGTTAGTAATCTGTGTAGAACATCTCTATCGCTTTTTTGTTTCGTTGGAACCTCCATTTGTTGTTTTTAACTCCGTCTTCTCTCTGCTTATCCGTGTGCCTTATTATGTAATAGGTTTGTTTTTATCACTCCATATTTTGATAGAGTCAAATATAAGAATAGGCATAAGATTATGGCTATTGTTTATTATTTCTTACGTAAGCTTCACTGTTACTGGGGTTACTTCTTTGATAATAAACGGTGATAGTGTCACCAATATGCAGACTTTCATATTCTCCATATTGTTTACCCCTACCTTCATAGGTCTTCTGATCTACGTTATATGAATAGGAGTAGTATGGAGTTGCACGATTTTTATAAAGCCTATTGACTACACCTTTAGTGTTCTCAGCAATCTTGCTACTCTTCCATACATGCCATAAAGAGATTCCTAAAAGTGCGATAACAAGATAGGCTATTGAGCGTTGATGCTTTCTTTTCATTTGTCTGATTGAGCTTTATTATTCAACTTCTCCTTCATATAGTTATGAAGACGATGTGTAAACTCATAGTTTTTCAGTCCCCATTTGGGTGCTATGAGGAGGTCGGGAGGACTCTGACTGACAAAGCGTTCGAGAACAAGGTCGGGGCGGAGAAGGCTAATGTAATCTGCAATGAGTTTGATATACTCCTCAATTGTATAAAGGTGAAATGGCTTTTCAGCGTACATCTTTGCAAGCCGAGTCCTACGAATAATCTGTAACTGGTGAATCTTCAATGTCGTTAAGGGAAGAGAAGAGATGATAGGGGCTTGTCTTAAACTCTCTTTTGCATCTTCACCAGGTAGACCGAGAATGATGTGTGCACCGACACGGATACCACGTCGGGCAGTCTCCTCAATAGCTTTTCGAGCGCAAGCAAAGTTATGACCACGATTTACCAATCGTAATGTCTCATCATTGCAGGTTTCCACACCATACTCAACGATGAGGAATGTGCGGCGATTCAGTTCTTCAAAGTAGTCTAAGAGGTCATCATTGATACAGTCGGGACGCGTACCGATAACGAGTCCGACTACATCCTCTACGGCAAGTGCTTCCTCATAGAGCCTTTTAATATAGTCATTAGTGCCATAAGTATTGGTATAAGCCTGGAAATAAGCAAGATATTTCATCTCAGGATACTTGTTAGAAAAGAATCGTTTGCCGTCTTCAAGCTGCTGGGTTACACTCTTTCCATTATCGCAATAGGCTGGGTTGAACGTCTGGTTGTTACAGTAAAAACAACCGCCACGCCCAATCCTACCATCTCGGTTAGGGCAGGTAAAGCCAGCATTAACTGATATCTTTTGTACTTTATAAGGGAACTGAGAGCGCAACCAGTTCCCGAAATCGCAATAATATTGTTCCATTCTTTTGCAAATATACGGAATATTTTATATTTTTGTGCTGTTAAAACTTGAATTTATGAAACGTATATTACTTCTGTGTGCAACAGTGCTAACCGTACTTCAGTTGATGGCTGGAGAACCTATCTCTTTGAAAGACATTACTAATGGCACATTTGCAACTAAGCGTATCTCGGGTGTTAATCCTCTAAAAGGGACTTCGGAGTATGCACAAATTTCGTCTGATGGTCGTCAGGTCGTTAAATATTCTTTTAAAACTGGTAACTCTACAGGGGTTATTTTTGACCTTGCTGATGCAAAAGGTGAGCAATTAAGCTCTTTTGATGATTATCAGATCTCGTCAGATGGAAGTCGACTGTTATTACAAACGAATACAAATCGTATCTATCGTCGTTCGTTTACAGCAAACTTCTATCTCTATGATGTAAAGACAAAACTGTTAAAGAAACTGTCAAAAGATGGCTCTGAGCAGATTCCTACTTTCTCTCCAGATGGTCGTCAGATCGCTTATGTTCATCAGAATAACATCTATATTACAGATGGAGAGAGCGTAAAGCAGGTTACAACGGATGGTGAGTTTAATAAGGTAATCAATGGTTTGCCTGACTGGGTTAACGAAGAGGAGTTCGGCTTTAATAATGCACTTGCTTGGAGTGCAGATAGCAAGACGCTAAGTTGGATTAGATATGACGAGAGTGAGGTAAAGAGTTATACCCTACAGTTTTACAAAGGTTCTCACCCTGCATATGATATGTTTGATATCTATCCTGGTGATTACAGCTATAAATATCCAAAGGCTGGCGAAGCAAACTCAAAGGTTAGTGCATGGTCTTATAGCTTGAGTGATAGTACTGTGCGTAAATATGATTTACCATTAGCGGTAGATGGTTATATTCCACGCATCAAGTCTACCTTTGATGCAAATCGAATTATCCTCTATACAATGAACCGTCATCAGGACGAGTTGAATCTCTATGCTGCTAATCCTCTCACAGGTACATGTAAACTACTGATAAAGGAGAGTGTACCAAAGTATGTAAAGGAAGAAGCTATGGAGGGAATCAGTATCATGAAGGATTACATTCTTGTTCCTTCTGACCGTGATGGCTATATGCATCTTTACTTGTATAATAAGGATGGTAAGCTTTTACGTCAGATTGATAAGGGAAACTATGACGTAACAGAAATCTATGGATATGATGAGAAGACTGGAAATACCTACTTCCAAGCAGCAGCACGTAAGCCAATGCAGCGTGAAATATATGTTGCAGATAAGTCGGGTAAGTTGACTTGTCTTTCTGCTCGTGCGGGATGGAATGTTGCTTCGTTCTCTGGTGATTATAAGTATTTCCTCAATACATGGAGTGATAGCAACCACCCATACGTATTTGCTATCTATGATAACAAAGGTAAGGAGATACGAGAGGTGTTGAATAATGATGAATTGCAGGCAAAATTGGCAAAGTATGGCAACACTGGTGTTGAATTCTTTACATTTACAACCTCTGAAGGTGTGAAACTTAATGGCTGGATGGTGAAGCCTGCTAACTTCGATGCAACAAAGAAGTATCCTGTAATTATGCACCAGTATAGTGGTCCGGGTAGTCAGCAGGTTGTCGACAACTGGGGCGTTGGGTCTATGGGTAGTGGTGCAATGTTTGACTACTACTTAACACAAAAGGGCTATATCGTTGTTACTGTAGATGGTCGTGGTACTGGTGCGCGTGGTGCAGAGTTTGAGAAGTGTACTTATTTGAAGCTTGGTGATTTGGAATCAAAGGATCAGGCAGAAGCTGCATTGTGGTTGGGCAAGCAAAGTTATGTCGATGCTTCGCGTATTGGAATATGGGGTTGGAGCTTTGGAGGCTTCAATACATTGATGAGTATGAGCGAGGGACGCAATGCGTTCAAGGCAGGTGTAGCTATTGCTCCACCAACGAACTGGCGCTATTATGACTCTGTTTATACTGAGCGTTATATGCGTACACCACAGGAGAATGCTGCTGGTTATGCTATTAATCCAATCAATAGAGCAGAGAAGCTTCATGGTAAACTCTTAATATGTCATGGGCTAACGGACGATAACGTACATCCACAGAATGCCTTTGAGTATTCTGAGGCTTTGGTTCAAGCTGATAAGGACTTCAAAGAGAATCTTTATACCAATCGTAACCATGGTATTTATGGGGGTAATACACGTAATCATCTTCTGAAACAGGTTGCTGAATGGTTTATCGAGAATCTGTAATAGGCGCTGATAAAAGAACTATGCTGTTTGCTAAGCACCCTTATGTATAAATGAACCATGCGTGTCTTACTTCATATTATGATGATGATAAGAGTCTTTTAACTCATCTTTTACTGATGTGTTAATGCTCAACACATAGTGTGCTGATGCTTAACACGTCATGTGCGGATGGTAAACACCAATGGTGTTGAGTACTTTGTGTAGTGCAATATGATATTATCAGGGAACAAATTGTTGGTAGAAAGGAGTTGTTCTATCAGATAACTGTAAATCAAAGGTGATGTCGTATGGACGAATATATTATTCAAAGTTCTATCAGATAGCACTAATAAATAAAAAACTCGGGCACTGAATTGATATAATCAGTGTCCGAGTTTTTTATTTATAATTGTTTTCAGTTTGCTCTTTAACCAAAGAGACGCTCAAAGAAGCCTTTCTTTTTAGGATTTTCTTCGCTTGTAGCTGCCTCGAGGTGTTTAGAATCAACTTTCTCAGAGATTGTTTCCTTCTTAACAGCAGAATCATCTGCAGGGATGTCTTCACCCTCAATGATACCCGCAGTTCCCCATTGTGCAGCAAGTATTGTAGCATCCTTGCGAGCTGTGTCCTCGTCAATTTCATATTGACTACAGATTAACTCTACGAGGTTATCTACTGTAAAAGAATCCATCTTCTGCACCTCTTCCCATAAGTATGCAGAACTTTCGTTCATAGATATAATATTGCTGAAGTCAATATTCTCATCTCCTTCTGCAACGATAATATGTTCTCCGCATACTTCACGGAGGTTGAAGCCATTCTTTACTTTCATTCTTATTGATAGTTTATATTATTGTCTTTCTTTTTATATTCCATTAAATGGTGCCAAAAATAGGAATCCAGATACGTCTGTAAATGCCTAATAAATATCTCCGGATAGGAAGGAGTTGGGTCCAAATAAAACTATATGACTTCCATTTCCAAGCATTTGTAGCATCCATCTTATTTCGTCCTTTACGGTAGAAACCAATGACTGCTCCAACGATATTCTCTTTCTTACAATGCTCAACACCAAGGTTGCCATCACCGCGTAAGGTCACGTTGTCACCTTCTATGCTGTCAATACGATGTAAGACGAAGTGTCGTGGTGTTATCTCCGCTAAGACTGGGTCGCCAACTTTTATTGTGGAAGGCTTGACAAGCAAAGCTTTGTCACGGTCATTTTCAAGGAAAGGACGCATAGAATAGCCACGAAGGCGTAACGTAACAGTATGTCCTTCATTTAACATCTTGACAACTTCTGGTAGAAACTCTGCATTCGCAAACTGGATTTCAGAAGTAGTAAGTACTGTTTTTGACATAAGTTTTATCTTTTCGTTACGGTTTGATAGCACACCTCTGCTGCTTCTTGATTAGGCAAGCAATGTAACGTAAATATCCTCCCAGCTTCTACAATCTTTGTAATAGTATCACAAACGCCATTGTAAATGTCTGAATCCCACTTCATGCTGGAGCAAGAGGGGAGTAGTGAAGCAAATGCTGCAATAGGAGTGGGCTTCTCAACAGAGTTTGTTGTAGCGCGGTCAATACGTGTGATAGCACCTAAACGAGCCTTGATATTGCGATAGCATGGTGTCTTACCACTCCATGGGCTACCATATATCCATGTTTCTCCATCAATGATTCTCACGATAGGATTGTCATCGTTCATGAGGTCACTGCCTGGAATATAGCGTAGCCACATACTAACCTGGGTTGACTTACCTGTTCCGCTCTTGGCAATGAAGGCATAGCCATAGCCATTGTTACGAACAAGGGATGCGTGAATCAGCAAGGTTTTCTTATGTGCACCAGCAAAGGCAAAGATAAGCATCAATGCATTATTAAGTCCAAATGTGCGCATATTCTTGTTGCCATTGAGTGCACAACGACAGTCAGAGAAGTCTTTATTACTCTGTAGCAGACAACAATCAGAGCCATTAATGTCCTTGATAATATACTGATAGCTACCATCATCAACACGATCAACAATGGTATCACCATTTCCTGTATCGAAAGCACGGATACGTTGTCTCCTTTCCTTTGGAACAGGTCGAAGCGTATCGTCAACCGTTAAGCGGAAAAAGACATTCTCTGAAACCTCTTTGATTCTGAAAGGTTCAAACGAACTTAGCAAGTGCATTCCGTTGACATCAGTCTCACGGAATATAATCTGTATGTCAAAGTCAGCTATTCTGAAGTTATTTATTTCCATCTTTAGAGGCTCTGCTTACTTTGACTTTATGGTTTTAGTATTCACTTGTGTCTCTTCGTTTGAAGTATAGTTGTCTGGTGTTATAGTCTTATAGCTGAACTCTGCATCAGAGATAGACTTAACTATATATTTCTTCTTACCCTTTTCGTATTTATTTTTCAAAGCTGTGAACTGTTTCATAGCTTTATTCTCATTCTCAGCATACATCGTAACGCAAGTTGGATAGCTTACCAAACCATTGTTCTGAAGGTAATAACGGAGTTGATATGAGTAGTCTTCACGATTAGCAAGGAACTTAGTACGGTCGTTTGCAAGGTAGGCATCCACCTTCTGAATATTGGTCATATAAACCGTTGAATCATTAAAAGAGGCTGCAAAACCAAACATATATACCTTTGCAGGCTTGTATCCTTTTGCGTTACTACTATTTACCCATCCCAGCAGGAGTACTGCTATAATTAATACCTGACGTAATTTCATCTTAAATTAATATCTTACAATGTTAATGTTATTGTCCTAAATAAGCCTTCAAAACCTTACTATTGGATAGTTGGCGTAGACGTCTTATTGCTTTTTCTTTAATCTGTCTTACCCGTTCACGTGTGAGATTATATTTACTTCCTATCTCTTCCAATGTCATTTCACGTTGGTTAATTCCGAAGTAAGCCTCTATAACCACCTTCTCTCTATCCTCAAGAATCTGTAAAGCTCTTCCAATTTCTTCCCGTAGACTCTCTTCAACCAACTCTTTATCAGTTGATGGTGTGTTATCATTAGGAATAACGTCAAGTAAGCTACTTTGCTCGTCGTCATAGAATGGAGCATCTACCGAGACATGACGTGAATTAACTTTCATTGCATCAACAATCTTGTCTTCTGGTATATCAGTGTTCTGTGCTATCTCATCAATACTCGGACGGCGTTCGTTCTCTTGTTCAAACTGTGTCAATATCTTATTGATTTTATTGACAGAGCTTACTTGATTTAGTGGTAATCTGATGATACGACTTTGTTCTGCTATTGCTTGCAAGATACTTTGTCTTATCCACCATACAGCGTAAGAGATAAACTTGAAGCCACGTGTTTCATCAAACTTCTCTGCTGCCTTGATTAATCCTACATTACCTTCGTTAATAAGATCGGGCAGAGAGAGCCCTTGATTTTGATATTGCTTTGCGACAGAGACAACGAAACGCAGGTTTGCTTTCGTCAGACGTTCTAAAGCTTTTCGATCACCATTTCGAATCTTTTGAGCAAGCTCAACTTCTTCTTCGATACTGATCATTTCTTCGTGACCGATTTCCTGCAGATACTTATCGAGAGAAGCACTCTCTCGATTCGTAATCGATTTTGTGATTTTCAATTGTCTCATGTGCTTAGCATTATTTTAAGTGATGGCAAATTTACACAAATTCAATGAGTTAAACAAATAAAAAAGTAAAAAACTCACATAAGAATCTATAATGATTTTGTGTTGTGTATTAGGTTTTTGGTCTTTTAACGGTTTCTTGTTGACCGATAGGAGTATAATGGTTTGTAATGACTGTATATTCTCTTAATGTTCATACACTGTCTTTTAGTTTGATAAGAGGAGGACTAATTTGAATCCATAATGGCTCTTATGTTGTGTTTATTGTACAAAAAGAGTGTCCCCACAAGTTAAATGTATAGATTGTTAAAAGAATAATACTAATCCACTTACATGGTATTAATGCCCCCAATTATTTTTTTTTATCAAGGGATATAGACTACATGATAAATGTAATTAGGTCTGATGTCTATCTGTCTTCTACAAACAATTTATGGTTCTTCCGTTAAATGGATAGATATCTCTGATTAGTTATATATAAAAAGCTGGTATTATGTATCTTTGTAGTGACCAAACTTCAAGAACATGAATACCAGCATAATGCAAAACGCCTTAGGCGTCTCCCAACAAGATTGTCAGAATCTGCGCTACGAAGGTAATAACTTAGTTTTAGAAATCCAAACTCCAAAGGAAAAACTTTGTTGTCCTGTATGTGGAAGTCATAATATTAATCGTAACGGCAGTCATATTCGTCGCTTTGTAAGTGTGCCTATAGGTCTGAGCAAGACCTATATAGACATGCGTGTACATCGTATTCAATGTCATGACTGCGGCTGTATTAAACAAGAAAACATCGACTTTGCGAAAGGAAAACGTCGACACACTATAGCTTTTGCAAATATGGTGCTTGATTTGTCTCGCTTTGCAACAATTCAAGATATATCACGGTTCCTACAGGTATCCTAGGATGTAGTACGTAATATACAGATGGAGTTTCTACAGTCAAATTACTCTAACCCAGACCTTTCCATGTTAAGACGTATTTCCATTGATGAGTTTGCCACTCATAAGGGGCATGTATACAAGACCATAGTTGTAGATTTGGATAATGGTCATATTGTTTATGTCGGTGATGGCAATGGGAAGAATGCTCTTGATGGATTTTGGGAACGGCTCGGCAAAGACAAAGAGCATATACAAGCAGTATGTACAGACCTTTCTGCAGCATATACAAGAGCTGTAAGTGAGCATCTTCCCAATGCAGCACTTGTAGTAGACCACTTTCATGTAACCAAGCTTATGAACGAAAAGCTGGACTTGCTAAGGAGACAGTTATGGCATTAGGAAAAGGACATCAACAAGCGTAAAGTAATCAAAGGAACACGTTGGTTGTTACTCAGAAATGGAAATGATATCTTTGATCATGCACACAGAAATAGACTGGAGAACGCACTAAGCCTAAACCGTCCGCTAATGATTGCCTATTATCTCAAAGAAGATCTTAAGGAAATATGGAATCAGTGTAGTAAGCAAAAGGCTAAAGCTGTGTTGGATGAATGGGTAAAGCAAGCTATAGAATCCAAAATACAACCATTAATGAAAATGGCGTCAACTATTAGAGCATACAAGACATACATATTAGCATGGTATGACCATTATATAACAAACGGAACAATAGAAGGAATTAACAACAAAATAAAGGTTTTGAAAAGACAGATATATGGGTTCAGAAATGAAGAATACTTCAAATTAAGACTATATGCACTGCATGATAGGAGTCTACGCATTTAACGGAAGAACCCAATTTATTCCCTTACTTGTTGAAGTTTGTAAACTATTTTCAGATGACTCGAAGCCAATATATGCTCTTTTGGCTTCTTAAAGACGCCTAATTGGCTTGTAAAAGATGCCCTTTAAGACTCTTACTAACGCCCTTTTGAAGTCCTATTAAGCACCTTTTGTTTTGCTGTTTTATAACTGATTGATATACTGTTGGTTATAAAGCTGCTTTTCATATGTGTTTTTGTCGTTATTTATAGATGTTTTATTTGAAATTATGTAATAATTTTTCAAGGCATTGCTTATCAAAAAATAATCCCCCATTCTTGTGTCTAAAAATCAAGAATGGGGGATTCTTATTTTGTCAGCTTTTCAGCTGAAAGTTATCTGTCGTTAATCAGCAAGAGGAATAGCGAAGTAAGCCTTCTTACCAGTTGGGTAAATACCCTGAACGTAGAGAACTGGGTCCTTGCTGGTAGATGCCTTCTTAACGATATTCTGCAAGTCGTCAATATTCTTCACCATGGTCTCGTTTACATTCTGAATGATGAAGCCACGATTGATTCCGGCAGCCTTCAATGCACCATTGTTAACCTTCAGTACCTCAAGACCATAGTTGATGTTCAACTGCTTCTTAAGGGCATCTTGTACTGGACGGAACTGACCACCAAGAACGTCGATGTCAGCCTGCTCGATTACCTTTGTCGTACCCTGTGCATTCTTCAGTGTGATAGTCTTTGAGATTTCTTTCTTATTGCGGATGAAAGTAACGGTTGCCTTATCGCCAGGACGCTTGCTGTTGAGAGCCTGCTGAAGCTCAGACATACGTGTTACCTTTTGTCCGTCAAACTTAGTGATAACATCACCCTTTGCCAAACCTAAGGCTGCCCCATTTCCTTCTTCTGAAACCTCGCTAACGTAAACACCAGCATTTGTACCAAGGTCAACGTTCTTGCCTTCTTCTTTCTGAGCGTTGATGAAGTTCAGTACGTCACCACCTTGAATGCCGAGCATTACACGTTGTACGCTACCATACTTCTTGATATCATCAACAACCTTATTCATTATTGATGTAGGGATAGCAAAACCGTAACCACTATATGCACCAGTCTGTGAGTAGAGCATAGCATTGATACCTACTAATTCGCCTTGAGTGTTAACCAATGCACCACCAGAGTTACCTTGGTTGATGGCTGCGTCAGTCTGGATAAAACTCTCGATACCATTGCGAGTAGCACCCAAACCACGTGACTTAGCACTTACGATACCTGCTGTTACAGTATTGTTGAGGTTGTAAGGGTTACCAACTGCAATTACCCATTCTCCAACTTTCAACTTGTCTGAGTCGCCAATAGGAAGGGTAGGGAGATCCTTTGCGTTTACCTTTAGCAGTGCGAGGTCAGTCTGCTTGTCAGTGCCAACGATGCGAGCAGAGAACTCACGGTTGTCATTCAGTGTGACTGTCAATTCATCAGCACCCTCAACAACGTGATTATTTGTTACGATATAACCATCAGGTGAGATGATAACACCGCTACCTGTAGCCTCCTTCTTAGGAGTCTGAACCTGCTGACGGCGTGAACCATTACCTTGGTTAGGATTTCCAAAGAAACCAAATGGGTCGAAGAAACCACCAAATGGGTCATCTTGAACATCAACGGTCTGTGTCTTAGAATTCTGTACATACTTAATGTGAACGACAGCTGGAAGAGCTTTCTCAGCTGCGTATGTAAGGTCAACTGGCTGACCAGGAGCTACAACTGGGGCTTCCGCAGCATACACTTTGATGAAAGCGCCAGTAGAAAAGGCGAGGGCTGTAACACATGCCGCGCCTGCCAAATACTTTGATAAATTCTTCATATTCTTAATTATTTGTTCGTTAATTACTTTTTTATGTGCCAAGCCGTCATTATTTGTAAATGTCTTGTTGACATATTTTGGAATGCA
The DNA here is from genome assembly GCF_018127925.1 of Prevotella melaninogenica. Classification (NCBI taxonomy): domain Bacteria; kingdom Pseudomonadati; phylum Bacteroidota; class Bacteroidia; order Bacteroidales; family Prevotellaceae; genus Prevotella; species Prevotella melaninogenica. The sequence goes on from NZ_CP072348.1 coordinate 517,418, forward strand.
AATATAGGAGCAAATTTTGTAAAACCGACATTTTGTCAGTTATCTTTATCCGATTTTAACAATTAAAAATTAACACTTAACGACTATTAATCTGATGTGATGTAAATTTTGCATTTATTTGTTTTGGGTAGTCATTTTGTTCCTATTTGTCAGTTTATTGTTTTGATAAGTTGACAAAATGAAAGGAAATGTAAGTCGTCGTGTTATGTGGTTGATGTTATCTCACTTTTTGAAGAGGGCTTTTGGTGAGTGCGTTATTTAATATCTATAGCCACTTAAAACTGCTGTGGAGACGCTAAAACTACTGTATGTTGGGATTATTTTCATGAAAAGAAATAATTATGTTCACGAGTGGAAATATTTTTTTCATGAAAAGAAATATTTATTGTCATGAAAATAATTTTGTGAAAGTGTACTCTAATGTGCGTAAAGCATTGTTTTAAAATGTGTATAGTATAAGTATAATTTAGGTGTAAAGTTAACTTTAAGCATCTTGTTTGATAGCTTGATATGCTATTATGTTGTTATAATTATCTTAATGTCTATATGTTTAGGTTCACACAATAACTTCTTTCAGTCTTTTTATACTACCTCTTTTCTTGGCTAAGTTTAGATTATCATTGAAATATTTTGGCTTTTCCATGTTTTCCATTATCTTTGCATTCTGATAAGGCAGTGTTCCGGCTCTGTCGCTGGCATCTGTAATGGATGCGAGAGGAAAGTCCGGGCAGCATAGGGCATCCTGCTTCCGAAAATAGAAGCTATTGGTGACAGTAGATGTAGGCAGAAGAAAATAACCGCCACGCAGTAATGTGTGGTAAGGGTGAGAAGGTGGTGTAAGAGACTACCAGCAGGCGGGTAATCGTCTGGCTGTGCCGTTCAGGAGCTGCAAGTTCATGTAAACCGTTGTTTGAGGGTAGCCCGCCCAAGCGTAAGCACAACGGAGGGTAGAATGCTTTAATTGCAAGGTGACTTGTAATATAGATAAATGACAGGCATCTTCCTATTATCGAAAGATGAGGAAGAAACAGAACCCGGCTTATAGGAACACTGTTTTATTTTTCTTTCATATACGCCCCTCTTCTCACATTCTGTTTGGAATGATGGAGGAGAGTTGGGAGTTTTTTATTAATATAAAAGCATTGGAAAATCATGAAAGATTTAGAAGAACAGTATGTAACTGTGTTGGATGATTTTCAACACACAGTAGAAAATAAAATCAGAAATCATAAAGACGAAGTGGGCTTCCCTCAGTTACCAGCTAATGTAAGTGAGGAGGAACTTTCTAATTATCTTTTTGATTACCAAGCGGCTTTGGACAGTGAGGGTACAGAGCGTTCACGTTATACAATAGCGGGTTTCCTTTTGTGCTTACCGATATTGATATTGTCGGCATTTCCAGACGATTCGCTTCCTTTTAAAGGAATACTGAATGTGTTGGCTGCTATCGGTGTCGGCTTGGTTCTCTTCCTTCTTTATAGGGTAATGATGAAGGTTTTAGTGCGTAACAAGATTCGTCGTGCTAATCAAGACTATCCAGAGGCTAAGGCTTATGTAGATCGAGTTATGGATTTTAAGTAAGTTTTGTTAATGATTTAGTTGTAGTATGGAATTACCTGATTTTCAAAAGTATAAAGATAAGTTTACCCAACAGGGTTTCTTTGATAAGATTCAACGTGTAGCAAAGCGTGCTGGTGCAAAATTGGTATATGTGGCATTGATTTTGTATTATTTGATACAGAGTGATAAAGTGTCACTTAAGGATAAGGCTATTATCATTGGTGCATTGGGTTATCTAATCTCACCACTTGACGCAGTACCTGATGCTATTCCTATTGCAGGACTATCAGACGACCTCGGTGTTTTGCTTTACGTATTAAATAAGGTGTGGGCTTCTGTTGATGATGATATGAAAAAGCAGGCACGCGAAAAGCTGTCAAAGTGGTTTGACGATGATGAAATGGAGGTAGCAGAAGATATCTTTACGGAAGATACTACCGATACTCCAGTGTGAAAAGTAGAATAAGGAGGAAAAGATGTGGCAGTATATTGTCTTAGCCATAGTGATTTTATCAGCTGTAGGCTATGTGGTTTATCGTACGTGGCAATCGTTTCGAGCAGCAAGCGATCCATGTCATGGATGCTCGGGTTGTACCATTCATAATCAGTTAAAGAAAAAGCAGAAACTGGGAGGTCATAAGAAGCCTGCTTGTTTTAAATAGTTTCATCTAATAAACCTATCAATAGGATTACTTGGACTTAACTTTTTACTCGATGTCTGCGAGAGATTCTTGGCTTTTTACATGAAGAAGATTTTACGTAATCTTTATTGAAAAAAGTTTCTGAATTGTTTGGTTAAACCGAAATAATTGATTACCTTTGCACTCGCAAATCGCAATTATGATTTGTAATAGAATGGTGCTTGGGCCGGGAGGTTAGGCAATGGTCTGCAAAACCATGTAGAGCGGTTCGATTCCGCTAGGCACCTCAAAGGACTCTCAGTATTGAGAGTCTTTTTTTATTTCTATAACTTTGTCAGCACATCAATAGTTGTGGTTTACTTTTTTCTTTCACAACAGAGTAATATGTAAATAGTTCTTTCTACTTTAAGTATAGTAGGTTGGGTGGAAGACTATAAACTTTCCATGTGATTGGTACTTGCCGTTCGCACCATGTGTGTTGAGCCTTCGCACGATATGTGTTTGCCCTTTGTTTGTTATAATGAAGGTTTATTGTGTCTTATTTACGATAGAGGGTATGCGGGTGTGTGTAGACAAGGCAAATCGCTAATGTGAGATAACCCCTTAGGATTTGTCATCAAGAATGCTTCTGTGGTATAACACTCATTTCTCACTTAAACCCCATAGTCCTGCTTTTGTATAACAATGTGATTTCTTTAGAATAAAATTTCCTGTTACTTCTGTCATTCGAAATATACTTCTAATCCGTTGATATGTAGTATGTTTATATGAAGTGTTAAAAGTGACAGCAAAGTGAAATCAACATAATTATAGTAATATAGCTGCATTTTGTTTGTGAGAAAGAAGGTAATGAAGACTTTTGTAGAGCTTTTGGTTTATCAAAAGATTGCGTGAAGTTACTTTTAGAAACTTCACGCTGAAATATATTTTTAAATGAACGACTAATTTCACTTCTTCCCACTTATGTTCATCTTATAAATGAGATGCAACATTAAGTAATTTGGAATAGCATTAAAACGTGTCTCGGTTTTTCCTTGCCCGTTTATCTCATAACTTATGCTCTTGAGTTGATGAAATATATCGTACCCTTCGAGTTTGGCTGCCAGTTTCCCTTTTAAGAAGCTCTTACTAATGTATACGTTACAAATTAAATCATTAGCATTTATAAGAGGATCTGAATAACCTCGGCGGCTAAACATCTTAAGATCCATACCTGTTTCTAATCCAAATTTAAATTTGTATGAACCTAACATACCATAATTAAAATCCAAGGTACGTATAGTTGAGAAATTTTCACGTCTACTATTAGCATATCTCCATTTCATTTCGCCAATCAAGCTACAAGTCAATCCTCCTTTTTGATAATTTAAAGATAGATTATCCTCTAACCAATGGTTGTTCACTTTACTCAATATGCTTTCTGCTTGACCTGTCACTCCTGTGAAGTCTACATTGTGGTTGTAACTATAGACAATAGCGTTTACTAATGTGAAGTAGTTTTTATTATCTAATGGAAATGTTTCATATAATCCAATATTGCCATACCAGTTTCCCTTAACATTTTGTGGTTTATATGTATATACACCCGTTGTAGGATTGTAAGTAAAACCATTAGCAACAGCATTCTGATTAATATTGATATTTATAAATGCCATTGGCAGCTTAAATCGCCTATTGTTGTTATAACTAAAGGTTAAAGATACATTTGTTTTTCTACTATTTTTCAAATTCGGATTACCTAAAGAGATCGCTAAAGGATTGGAATTGTCAGATCGGGTAATTTTTGAGTAAAGATCTGGAGTTTCCATTTTCGAAGTCATAGTACCGTAAAAACTGTATTTGTTTATTGTAAATCCCATATTTAGAGACAATCCTGCAACCCAATTATATTGTTTGACAGAAGTGTTTAGCAATGAATTGCGATAGTCAAGCTTTTCACTTTTGTAACCAACAGACACGTTTGTATTGAAGAACACATTGTTGTGATTTTTAGATTTTGAACAACCAAATCCGAGTGAAACCGAATTTTGCTTACTTATATAAAACCCTTTGTAACTATTGTTAGCATCTAATGCGAGTAGGAGTGAATCACGAGAAGAAGGTAAACTGCCAAAATCGTGATTTTCTTCCTGCCATTTGTATAGTTTGTCTAATCTGTATTTTTGGTTGTTTCGGTAACTTCCTTTTTGCTGATATTGATATCCAGTGAAAAGTCTAAATCCATTAGGAATCACGAATGTATATTGTGGTCCTAAACGATAATTGTAGGAGTAAGATGGAGTGTTGTCATATCGATTGCGATAATCATTTATAGCATTGCTTTTTAAGTACTTCAACTGGTAATTGTTAAACATTGAATTTGTAGTATTTAAATAGTCACCTTCTATCAATGCCGATATACGGTCACCAGATGGTAACTGTTTATATGCATTGACATTAGCGAAAGTTGTAAGTGAATGACCGAATCCATATGTTTTAGAAGACAATCGGTTTACACCAAAATCATTTACAAGTCTGTTTCTTGAAGAGGAGAATATCGTATCTAATATTGCTTCTGTACTACCTATTGTTGATGGGTCTGCATTGAAGCGTGCTGAACGGACAGTTCCCCAATTATCAAATTTATTGTAATTTAAGCTTATGGTTGATTTTAGGAAAATGGGTGTTGAAATCTTTAAATTATTTTGAAAGTCATAAATAAAGTTCTTGGATTTAACATCTGAGATGCTACGATTAAAGTTGTTTCCTCCAGTTAAGAAAGATTCAGCTATCATTTGACTGATATTATGTGTATCTCTCCATGTGAAACTTGTAGACATATTATTTTCCAATGTGTTTTTTTCATTGCTAACAGCAGCGTTGAGACCTACTGTTCTTTGTATAACCTGACCGTTTGGTAGCTTGGTTGGATCCCAATCTCCCTTTTCTCCGGGTTTGCGGTCTTCATTCACATTATTAATGTTTGAGAAAATAGATAACTGCAATCGTGGTGTGAAATATAATCCGAACGCTTTGGTTGCATACCTGCCGTTCGTACCACCAGCTATATCAAAGTTAGCTATAAAAGTTTTTTCATATTTTTTCTTTAGTGAGATATCCATGATGTAGTCTTTCTTATCAATATCAACACCCATAGCCTGACTTCTATCAGTACTTTTTTCAAATACCTTTAGATTTTTAACAGTATAGTTTGGCAAATTCTCTATTAATTGTTTGTTATTTCCCTTGAAGAAATCTTTACCGTTAAGTGTAAGATAATCTAATTTTCGGCCATTGATGAATATCTCGCCATTACTATTAAGCGTAGCGCCTGGTAATTGTCTGATTAGCGCATCAAGCATACTTCCCTGAGGGAGGTTGAAGGCATCTGCATTATATATAATAGTATCACCCTTCATTACCATCTTAATTTTTGTACTCTTAACAACAATCTCGCCTAACATATGCTCTTTATTTTCCATTCCTTTTCTCTTGATAGGAATGTCTTGCATGTCAATGCTTGTGTTTCTACTTTTGAATAGTAGTTCTTTGTCGACAAAAGTTGTAAAATAATCAGGATGTTCTATTTTAAAAATGTATTTTCCCTCACTCAAATTCTTTTGCATATAGAAATAGGAGTCGGGATGAACAGCTTTGTCGTTCCATATAAAGGTGCGACATGTATCTATTACTGTACTATCTGCTGATAGCAAAGTTAGTTTAACATTTGATATAGGGAGGTTTGTAAAAGAGTCTACAATACGACCATGAATAGTATAATTTCGTGTTGGGGAAAGTAATACTTTTTTTTGATAAGCTGATATTTGTTTTGGTAGTAATATTAATAAAGCAAGTAAGACAACTTGTGCCCATTTTAGGTTTTTCATATTCATATTTTTTATAAATGAAGAGTATGTTTGATTATTCTAATCACCCCTTTAGCCCAATTTACATTGGTCTAAAGAGTATGTGATATAATTGTTGCTATATTTTAAAAGAAATAGGAAGATTATATATAGCTTTTATTGTCTTATTTTTGGTGTTATCAGGTTTATCTTTTGACATTTTTTCTATTTCTTGTAAATCCTTCTGATTATATGAAGTGTCTTTTATATGCGTTACATTCAGGGACGAAACAGAACCTTTTGCGTCAACAGCAAAAGAGATATTATATATACGCACATTAGTACTATTTTTCTCTGGTAATTCTGAATCTTTTATGTCAACGTGAGAATCTTCGATTACATTACTCGGAGTAGTATTATTTATAGTTTTTTGTTCGATAATAGTATTTATTCTATCATGCGGCACCTTATGTACTTGTTTTTTGTCTTTCTTAATAGTATTTCCTTTTGAGGTCTTTGATGTGAAAATTAGTTTCTTTTGATGTACATTGTATGCTTTTGTATTAACAGGTACAATTACTTCATTATTTACAATTTTGTTTGATACTAATGAGTGCGCTACACTCTCAATATTTTTGACGACTAATAGTGTAGCTATTACTGGAATAAGAAGGGCATATTTTGCCTTTACTATTACTCTTGATCTACGTTTGTTCATCATTTTTATACGCTTTTTAAGAAGTAAAACATTGAAATTATTTAGAATAGTAGGTGTCTTTTTATGATAAGTCATCCCCAACAAGTGATACTGGTAACTTTTTTGATTACATCCTACTTGCACAACATGAAAATCTGCAAGGTATTCAAGATTGAGTCTGATTTCTTTTTTTAACAACCATGCAAAAGGATTGAACCAACATAAGATAGTAAATAATTCTGATAGCATTACATCTATGGAATGCTTCTGTTCTACATGACACTGTTCGTGAATTAATATCTCTTGTAGTTGTGATTCATACAGTACTTCTCGATTAACAAAAATCCACTGGAAGAAAGAAAAGGGGCTCCCATTCTTCTCGATAATGTGTATCTTAAGCCCTTTAATGATACTTATCTCTGTTTTTTTTGCTAATCTGTATATTCCAATGAGTTGAATTACAAAGCGTAGCAGAAAGATGCAAACACCACCCATATATATCCACAAAAGTACAGTATTCCATGACAGCACCATGGCTTTGGATGAAGGAGAAGGAGCTTCTGACAAGACTGTTTCAGCATATGTATTAGCCATATTTTGAGTAGCCTCACGAATACTAATCCAATTACTAAAATCAGCAAAAGGGACTAATAAAGCTATAAGGTATATATTCAACAACATAAATCTTCGCCAGCTAAAGAAAGTATCATTAGTAAACAATAGGCGATAAAAACCATACAAAAAGATGGTAATAATGTTTATTTCAACAAGGTATGAAAGCATAATCCAAATATTTTTTATACATTATCTTTAATACAGATAGCTATAATATCATAGTATTACTCTTTTCCTTTCTCTATTTCACGAATAATGTCTACCAAATCTTTAAACGATAGATCCTCCTCCTTGGCAAAGAAACATACCATCTCTTTAAATGAATCTTTGAAGTAGTCATGTACAAATCCTCTCATAAAACGATGTTTATACTCCTCTTCCTCTATGGCTGGTAAATAACTGTATGCAATGCCCTGCTTTTCTTGGGATATGTACCCTTTTTGTTTAAGATTCCTCATAACAGAAGCTACTGTGGTGTAGGGAGGTTTAGGTTCAGGGAGTTCCTTTAGAATCTCTGTTACCGTACATTTTTTTAGCTTCCATACTTTTTGCATAATTGCTTCTTCTTGAATAGATAATTTCTTCATATAAAATTTATAATGCTTTTTTGTTTTACTTTCAAAAATGTTGTTTGTTACTTAATAACATTCTGCAAAATTTCAAATGCGCTGTAAAGCTACTAAATTTTCGTAGATTACGATAACATTCTTCAGAAAAGAAAGCAAACTTGTCGTCCTTTTATGTTTATTTAACTAATTTGGTTTATAGAATTTATAAGATAGCAAACGCTGCTACAATCACTATTGTTTACTGCTACATGTTTTTGGGATACATGAATTACTGTCACTTCTGTCATGCGCATATTACTCTTAACTGGTTGATTTGTAGTGTGTTTACACGAAGTGTTAAAAGTGACAGCAAAGTAAAATAAAAATTATTATAGTAATATGGTTACATTTCCGTATGAAAAGAAAATGTCCTCATACAGTTCAAAAGTCATCTGTGGGATGTTTTAGGACTGACCCAGTTTTAGGACTGATGCCCAAAAAAAAGTTCTACTGAGCCGGGATCTACAATCTCGGGATGTTGCGTCAGCGGTTTGATGGTAATTGGTATAGAAAGCAAAAGAGTTGTAATCAAATGATTACAACTCTTTTGTGGGTAGTGATGGATTCGAACCACCGAAGCAAGAAGCAGCAGATTTACAGTCTGCCCCATTTGGCCACTCTGGAAACTACCCAAGGTGGTGGGCGTTGACGGATTCGAACCGCCGACCCTCTGCTTGTAAGGCAGATGCTCTAAACCAGCTGAGCTAAACGCCCTTACTTTTCGTAAGCGGTTGCAAAAGTAGTCATTTTATTTTAACTGTGCAAACTTTATCATGGTTTTTTCTCCTTTTTTCTATTATATGACAAAGAAATGTTCTTTTAGAGTAGGTGTGGTATGGTGATATAAATAAAAACTCCCTATGAGTAGCTTTATGACTCATAGGGAGTTGCTTATTTTAAAGTCGCTTTTAGCTTCTCACAAAGTTCAAGATGAAGAGAACTGCTAATACAACGAGTGTCCAGTTCAAATCCTTCCACTGACGTGTAAACGTCTTCATGAATACATATGCAATGATTCCTAAGCAAATACCATCAGCGATAGAATAGCAAAGCACCATTGTAATCATTGTGATGAAAGCAGGGAATGATTCTGTAATATCCTGAAGATTGATTTTCTTTACAGAGTCAATCATCAGTACACCTACCATAACTAAAGCTCCACTTGTTGCAGCACTTGGGATAAGTAGGAAGATAGGGGAGAGGAAGAGGGATACGATGAAGAAAAGACCTACTGTAAATGCTGTTACACCAGATCGACCACCTTCTGCAATACCGCTTGCGCTCTCAACGTATGTTGTCAGCGTTGAACTACCCAACATAGCACCACAAGTTGTACCGATAGCATCACTCATCATTGCTTCCTTAACGTGAGGGATGTTGCCATTTGGTTCAACTATACCTGTTTTATCAGCTAAGCCCATCAGAGTGCCGATAGTGTCAAAGATGTTTATTAAGAGTAGAGAGAATATTACCAATACAGTCTTAAGATTCAGAAGACCTGAAAAGTCAAACTTACAGAAGATAGGAGTTATGTCCTGTGGTGCAGAAACTGGTAGCCATCCATTAGGAAAAACCGTTACGCCCATTGGTATACCTATAATTGTTGTGATGATGATACCCCAGAACAAAGAGCCTTTGACGTTTCTTGCCATGAGCGCACCACTGAGTAAGATAGCAATAATACCAAGAATACAGGTAGGTGTGAAGGCTCCTAAGCCAACGAGGGTTGCATCGTTATTAACGATAATGTTTGCATTCTTCAGACCGATAAAAGCAATGAATATACCAATACCAGCTGATATGGCATAGCGTAAATTTGTCGGGATGGCATTGAGAATCATCTCTCGTACATTGAAAAAAGTAATTGCAATGAAGAGAACACCCTCAATGAGCATGATAGCAAGTGACTGCTGCCATGTAAACTTTAAAGATACGCAGAGTGTATAGGCAAAGAAGGCATTAAGACCCATAGATGGAGCTTGTGCAAAAGGAAGCTTTGCCATAAATGCTAACAACAATGTAGCTATAGCTGCTGCCAGTGCTGTACCAGTGAAGAGCGCTCCCTTGTCCATACCAGTACTTGCAAGGATACTTGGATTAACTGCTAAGATATAGCTCATAGTTAAGAATGTCGTTGCTCCAGCAATAATCTCAGTGCGGAGCTTCATCGACTTGGGGTTAAAGCCGAGGGCTTTTTCTAAGAAAGTCATCATTGTTTTAAGGTTTAAATACTCTTTAGTTTATATTGATGTTTTGTTTATCCAATCATCAAGAATCATTCTCGCTATTGATAAAGGCTCAGGAATGGTTGGTAGGTTGTCCTTTGTAAACCAGGCTCCTTTTGACAGTTCGCTTTGTTGTAGATGAATGTCCCCACCGTCATAATCGGCATTAAAACCTACCATCAGACCACAAGGATAGGGCCAAGGTTGTGAACCAAAGTATCGGATGTTCTTTATCTTGATTCCTGTTTCTTCTTCTACCTCACGGTGTACAGCTTCTTCGAGTGTTTCACCAGTCTCAACAAAGCCTGCTACCAGTCCATAGAAATCTGTTTTGAAGTTACGAGCATGTACCAAAAGGACTTCGTCGCCTCGGTGTACAAGAACGATGACTGCTGTTGCCAATTGTGGCCATACTTCTTTTCCACAGTTCGTACAACGCTTTGATATATCGGTGTGCATCTTCATCGGTGCACCACAAACGCCACAGAACTTAGTGTTATTATCCCAGTAAAGTAGTTCATGACACTTACCAGCCTTGAGATAAAGTTCCTTGGAAAGGTGGTAGAAGGATGGACGTAAGCCACACATCTCATACAGAGGATTGTCTGTAATTGGTTGGTCGATCATGACTGCCTTCACTTCTGTACCGTCTTCCATTGGTGTGACGTTCAGTACGTGTGTCCAAGGATGTAGTGTTACTGGAGCTTCTTCAGAAAGTGGAATGGTATAGCCTTTATCCACTTTCTCAAGCATAATATCTGTCTTACAGAAAACAAACCAGTATTTCTTCATTGGTCTCAGTATTAATCTTTTACCTGATTCTATTAACCCCTAAACTGTCTTTATGTTTATTGCTCTTAGGTTACTTTTCCTTCTGATTTGGTTATTCACCAAAGAGAAGTTTACGATCACGTGCAGCAGCAGGAACGGTCCATGTCTCTGGAATAAATTTCCAGTTATGGTTTGGCTGTGGATTCATCACACCAGCTTTCTTTATCTCTTCCATTAAATAATGGCGTTGGTCTTTTGGACTTTCCCAAATGATTCGACTCTTCAAAGAGTCACGTGGAATACCAGCACCCTTGGTTAATAACTCGCCACCACCATTAGCACGATAGCTATTAACTGCTACTGTATACCACTTATTCTCATCAAATGGTTCTCCATTACTCATGCGAAGGATATGTACCTTTTGTCCATCAGGTTTCGTAACATCGACTTCATAATCGATACCAGCTGCTGAATCAAAGTTGAATGAGAAGTTCTTGAAGCCAAGACGTTGTGCATCATTCTGTGTATTTGAGAGCAAAAGTAGATGATCTTCTGGGCTTTTCATTGTGTTACACCATAGGTCATAACTCATTTCAAGATGCTTACGAATCTCTTTACCAGTCAGACGCATGGTGCAGAGATTGTTCTCATATTTATAAAGATTGAACATATCAGCAACAGTGATAGGACCAGACTTGATAGATGCGTTGAATAATAAAGGTGCATTGAAAGCAATATCTGCCTTAGTAATCTCCAACTCCAAGTTGAGGATAAGGTCGTTGAAAGCAGAGTTGCCGAAATAACTATCTTTTGTATAGATAGTATTTTCAAATCTTCCAATTACCTGGTCGCTCCATGCTTTTACAGCATCAATCTCTGGTTGGAAGTGTTGAATGAAAGCTTCGTCAGCTTTGAGTTCTTTTACATCAACCAATTCACCCGTAGCTTTTGTTACGGTGTATTGACGCTTACCTTTGACAGTCTTAGGTCTAAGGGTTAATGTTGCTATCGCTACACGTTGTGCATTGTTAGCAGGGTCAAGGCAGATTACGTCTTTACCAACAATATTCTTTTCAATAGAACTATGTGGAGTATGGTCATGACCGAAGAAAACAATATCAAAACCAGGCATTTCCTTTGCTACTTTCTTCGAAGCATCTTCATCGTATTCAGGTGTCTTGATACCACCATCCCAGCCAGAATGGAACAAACCAACAATAACATCTGGCTTTTCTTTCGTCTTCACCTCAGCCATTGTTCGCTTGGCACAAGAGACCATTTCTTCAAAGCGTAGACCACTCCAGATACTCTCTTTCAACCAGTTAGGTATAGCAGGGGTGAGCATACCGATAACACAAACCTTAATACCATTCTTTTTCTTGATAGTATAATAAGGTAAGATATAAGGCTTATTAGTCTTTGTGTCGATAATATTTGCACCAAGGATAGGGAACTTCAGCTCCTTAAACCATTTGTCATAAACCTTATGTCCTGTTTCAATATCGTGGTTTCCAACCGTTGCTACGTCATATCCCATATAGTTAAGCACACTTGCAGCGATGTTAGTCTTCTCTGGTGCAACGTAATTATAATAGTAGGAGATAGGCTGACCTTGTAGGATATCGCCATTATCCAATAAATAGACATTGTCTTTCCCATCCTTCTTACGCAGCTCTTCTACTAATGTATAGACTCTTGCCATAGAACCGCTCTTAGGCTTTCGAGTGATGAAATCGTATGGAAAGAAGGAACCATGCACGTCAGTTGTTTCGATAAGTTTGATGGTAACATCCTTCTGTTGTGCCATAGTTGAAGAACTGAGTCCTAACATGATGGAAAGTAATATTGTTGAAAGTTTCATAATTTTATTTTTAATTCAACTGCAAAAGTACTAAATTATACGGAAAAAAACGAACTTGTTTTGTTATGTTTCAACGTCTCTTTTGATGGTTAGTTGAGTTGGGATAGTGTGTATGTCTTAAAGGGTAATATAGAATTGTTTGATAATGTGCTCTGTCGTATAAGAATGTGTAATTCATTTAAGGGGTCTTCAGCAATTTGGAGTGATACCTTTTGAGATTAGAACTCTGAAGAAACGTCACACAGAGAAATGGAGAGCACAGAGGATTGTTTATAACAAAGCTATTGTTGACACAGAGGCACCATTGGTGCGTGGAGAAACAGAGGATACTTGCGAGTTTTATTAATACTATTAATACTTTGGTCTACTTCATTACAAAGCAGTGGTTTCGCAAGATTTCTTAAAACGTTTATTACCAAAGTAATCAGCAACACATACACTACGGCTCTGTCGCTCTTTGTGCCTTCGGCACCTCCGTGATATTGTCTTTTATGCTTTCACCTCCGTGTTCTCCCCCTCTCTGTGTGACTTTTATATGTAGTAGGTTTACTTTATCACTCCAAATTCCTGAAGAACCATTTAAGGTGCATTGTAGGAAAATGTCAGGAGCACACGTCTTCTGTTGCTTTCATAAATAGTTGTTTTTATTTTTTTCTTGATTTGCTTTGATATTTTAATCTTTTTTGTTACTTTTGCGTCCGAATTAGAGATTAATCACGATGATACAAGCAATAAATTTTAATTTTAATAAGCGTAGCGCCTTACAAAACAAAGGTGTTCACCACGCTATTGCTGTATCTAATTCATTGATGGACGAGAGTAAGAAAGTTGAAAAAAAAATAGTAAATTATTTGGTAGTTCCAAATAATTTTATACTCTCTCTCTCTCTCTCTCTCTCTCTCTCTCTCTCTCTCTAGTAGAGCAGGCTTAACTAACTTTTTAATTCCTTTCGTACGCGCGCGAGGCTCGCCGTACAAACCCTGTAAACAAAGGACTTTTAGGAGTTTCCTTTGTTCTTTTTGGTGTTCTTATATAAACCAAAATATTGAGAAATTAAGAACGAGATAACAACTAATTTTATTTAATAAAAGCAATGGTAAAAAAAAGAAACATTTATTCTACACCTACGTGTAAGATTATCCAAATGGAGGCTTCTTGTTTTATTTGTAATAGTATAACACCTCATGGTAGCGCCTCCACAACTGTTTCATGGGGAACAGAAGAAGAACATGAAGGGGGAACCATATCTTTGGGTGATGAAACAACAATAGCTCCAAGCAAAAAATCTTTTTTTGGCGAGGAGAATGATTAACTAACTTACAAAAACTTTAATATGAGATCTTTATTAAATTTTAAATTATTTATTTCATGTCTGTTTGCAGTATGTTTGATGACTGCTTGCAATAATAGTGATGGACTTGGTGAGTCAGAGAACAAAAAGGTCAATGTCGTTGAGAAGATAAAGTTCAAAGTCAACTTTACAGACTACAACGAAGATGAAGAATTACAAGGAACGCGTAGCTCTTCATTGGTAGCAGGCGACACTTTGAATAAGCAAGTAGTGAATTTGGGAAATGGCTTACTAGCCCTTGTTACTATGCAAAAAGATTCTGTGCAAACAAGTCGTCACCCTGTTACACGGGCTCTCGATAATGAAACATATACCATGCTTGCTTATAAGAATGGTACTTTGGCAGGAACAGTAACAGGAACAGTAACTGGCGGGGTTTTCACAGCGACAAGTGCCAATGAAAGTATTCAACTTACTCCTGATACGTATGATTTTGTTCTTTATAATAGTAAAGTAAATCGTAGTGGGGATAATCTCTCCGTTAACCGTTCAGATATAGAATCTGCATTGATAGGTCGTACAACATATACTGTCACTGCTGCCCCGACAAAGCAGCAGGTTGTATTCCAAATGAAGCATGCAGGTGCAAGAATGCGTATCAAGTTGACAGGTTATATGAAAATTGAATCTACAACCAAAGGGGTTCTTTCATCAGTAAATTCGACAGATGTCCCAGGCACAGCTGTTTATAATGCATCCACAGGTGTTTGGTCAGCAGGAACTGGAGCATCTATAAGTGGAAATTGTACTTTCCCTGAAAGTTCGGAATGGCTTAACCCTGTGACATATACTAGTAAAAGTAATGAGTACCAATACTTCCTACCATCAACCGATGCTTCGAATCTTAAATTTACTTTTACAGGTGGTGAAATTTATAAAATAAATATGAGCGGGGCGTCTCTTAAGTTGTCTCCAAATCCTGTCCTAACCATGAAGTCTAATGCTTCTTATCTTGTAAATATAAAACTAATGTATAGTTTTCTGTATCTGTTCAGTGATGGAAGTACAGGACTTATTGATAAATCAATCTATGGTGGGGGAACTAAAACACCTGTAGGAGTCGTTGTAAGCCGTAGTAAGCGATTAGCTATAGCTTTAAAGAATGCTAATAACGGAGCAACAGTCCAATGGACAACCAACACAAGTCTTAATACATGGACAAATACTAACGTTTATCAGTATCAGGATGCAATGTTCCGTTATGATGGTGAAGATGAAACATGGAACCCTGCCAATAATCGACCTAACGCAGGAACAGTGGCAAAAGGAGATAATAATGCACTCTTCCCAGCTTTTTATCGTGCCGGGCATTATTCTGACGAGTTACAAGCTGCTGGTATTTCTATGACTGGAACATTATCAGGTAAGAAATGGCATCTACCAGCTTTTGGAGAAATGAGACTTATGACAGAAGCCCTTGGTTTTGCAAAGCCTGTAACTCCGTCATCATCTAGTTCTGAATTTTATGGGCAACCATGGTATCCAAGATTAGCTGATATCGCCTTTACCCAGGTAGGAGGGACAAGTATCCTTCTAAATGATGGTGGTATAAATCGGATTTATTATTGGACAAGTACTGATATAAATGGTTATGGTGGTGGTTGGCCTGGAGCTATTGGTTTATACAATGATGTATCATCCACAACATTTTGGTTTAGTGGTGGTTTAAATAATTATAAAACGAAATACCATTATGCACGAGCTTTTATCAATTACTAACATTCTGGACTTATTGTAAAGCATATATTGAATGTAGAGAAAAATCTATATGTTTGTCGTAAAATTATATTAAAATATAACGGCTTACAATATATGAATAAAGCAATTTGACAGAAATAATATATATGTTTTACAACGCTCCGTGGGCTAAAAGGTCTCGAGTCCACGGAGTTATCACAAAGAGAGACCACCTTAATAACAATATGGCTAATAAACCTATTCAATTTATCTTAAAAGAGCAGAAGTTGAACATTGGAAAACAGGCAGGGAAGACTGTAATTGTAGCTCGCCCGACAGGTAGGCAACGTGTTGACTTCCGCAACTTTTGTGAACGTATTGCTAAGTCAACAACCTTTAATGCGCAAGAGGTAGCTGCTGTGCTTAATCTTGCCAGCGAAACAGCTCGTGACATTGTAGCCAATGGCGACATCGTAGAGTTTGGCGACCTTGGAACCTTAACACCTTCGTTTAAGAGTAAGGCTGTCTTGAAAGGTGAACAGTTTCGTGCACAGCAGCACATTGAGAAACCTGTAGTAAAACTTCTTGCTTCTCGTAAATATTTCACACTAAATGATGTTACCTTTGAGCAGGTAACACCAGGGGAAAAGAAAGCAAAGAAGGAAAAGAAGACAGAGAAAAAGAACGAAAATCCAGGTCCTGTTCCTGCAGATTAATAAAGACACAATTCGTCAGTCTAAGATATTCAATGTAAAGTTCGCGAACAAATTCAAAAAAGTTCGCGAACTTTTTTGAATTTGTTCGCGAACTTTTTTGTGTTTGTCATAGTAGTATTTTTACTTCTTACCAAGTCCACGAAGCCACTTCAGAGGTTTTTTAATAAGAGCCTTCAAGCCTGATTCGTTGTTGGATGTTGATGGCAACTCCTCACGAATATCATATTTCGTACTTCTTCTTACAGACTTTTCTTCTGGTGTACGCTGGCGGTTGTTACGCTTCTTGCGCTTATTGTTAGGCTTCTTGTTCTGCTGATTGATAGTGTTTTCAGCATTACCTTTATTATTAGCAGGTTTCCGGTCATTGCGCTTCTCGTTCTCAGCTTTTGGCTGACGCTCCTGCTGCTTACCTTTATTCTGACGATTATTCTTCTTGTTTACTGGTTTACCCTCAGTTGCTGCAGGATTGTTATCTTGCTGCTTTTGAGGTCTATGGTTCTGTTTGTTTCCAGTCTTACGCTCCTGTTGGTTCGCGTTGTTCTCGTCAGTGTTGTTCTGAGTCTGCGGTGAAGGACGTCTGTTGCGCTGCTTGTTGTTTCCTTGTTTCTTGTCCTTGTGACTCTGATGGTCACGGTCCTTACGGCGACGGCTCTTTGCACTATTGCCACTCTTCTTAGGCTTTCCGTTGCTCTTATATTCAGGACCTTCTCCAAGTTCTGCAGGTAGTTGTGCCTTCTCAATCTCCTTCTCTAAGAATGATTCAATCTGCTGGAAGAAGTAGATATCGTCTTCATTCACGAAGGTAATCGCCTTTCCGTCACGGTCAGCACGTGCTGTACGACCAATACGGTGAACATAATCCTCTGCGTCATGAGGTACATCATAGTTGATGACCATTGCAATATCGTCGATATCAATACCACGTGAAACGATGTCGGTTGCAACTAATACGTCAATTTGTCCGCTCTTGAACTTGAACATAACGTCATTACGCTGTTCTTGATCGAGGTCAGAATGCATCTCACCACAGTTGATGTGCATGCGATTAAGCGATCCTGCAATCTGCTTTACCTTCTGTTTTGAACCTGAGAAGATAATGACACGCTTGAGATCTCCAGCCTTGAAGATATCCTTAATGATACCCATTTTTTGCGTTTCATAGCATATGTATGCTGTCTGCTTAATCTTCTCTGCAGGCTTACTTACAGCGAGTTTAATCTCAACAGGATTCTTTAGCAATGTCTTAGCAAGTTCTTCAATTTTTGCAGGCATTGTAGCTGAGAACATAATTGTCTGACATGTAGCAGGCAATTTCTTAGCAATAGTCATAATGTCATCAGCAAATCCCATGTCGAGCATACGGTCAGCTTCGTCAAGGATGAAGAAACTCACCTTAGATAAGTCTACGTTACCGAGAGAGATGTGAGAGATGAAACGACCTGGGGTAGCAATCACTACATCTGCTCCTAATGCGAGACTCTTCAACTCTTGGTCGTATCTATTACCATCATTACCGCCATAGACAGCAACACAAGATACACCATCAAGATAGTAGGCAAAGCCCTGCATACCTTGGTCAATCTGCTGTGCTAACTCGCGTGTAGGCGACATGATGACACAATTAATTGCTGACTCAGGGTAGCCACCATCAGCCAGTTTAGAGAGAACTGGAAGGAGGTAAGCCGCTGTTTTACCTGTTCCAGTCTGGGCAACGCCCAATACGTCGTGTCCTTTTAATATTTCGGGAATGCACTTCTCCTGAACTGGAGTACATTCATCAAAACGCATGTCATATAGTGCGTCAAGTACGTTATCGTTTAAATCTAAATCTTCAAAATACATATTTTACTGTTTTTCCCTTCATCATGAGGGTAGTTTTTACTTTTGTTTTATTCGCCTTATTAACTTGGTGCATGTCTATAGCAGAAGTAGGCGATGATAGCAAAGATAATGTTTGGTATCCACGCTGCCAATATAGGCGGTGTGTCATCCTGAATTGCAAAGGTTGCTGAAACGGTCTGGAGCATGATATAGCCGAAACTTAATGCCAAACCGATTCCAAGATAGAGTCCCATTCCACCTTTTCGCTTACGGGAAGAGAGGGAAAGACCAATGATAGTGAGGATGAAAGATGAGAACGACATTGCTATTCGCTTGTGGAACTCAACCTCATATTGTACCACATTACCAGAACCGCGACTGGTCTGCTTGGAGATATAACTCAGTAGCTCTGGGGAAGTAAAGGTCTCCTGTTGACCTTTAGAATAGACAAGGTCGGTCGGTTCCATGAGTAGAACGGTGTCCTTTGAGACTCCACTTTGGATATGCTCCTTTAATCCTTTGAGTGTACGTATCTTCCAGTTACTTACCTTCCAATGATACTTTGTGTCAGCAACGGTATCATACTGAATCTCCATTGCAGTCATGTGGCTGACAATCTTCTTGTTTTTAGTCTTTACAAGTGAGAATCCATAGCCCCGTTTATACTGGTCGTCGTAATGCTGAATATAAGCGGTGGTATTCTTTGCAACAAACAGTTGTACGTTCTCTGCCGATGTGTTCTTTTTAGAATTACGATAGAGAGACTCAAAGTTTTGGCGAATAACAGTCCCATGAGGTATCACAAAACTGTTAAGATAGAATGTTAAGCCTGCAATAAGAATACACGAAATCATGTAAGGGCGCATCAGTCGTCTGATAGACACGCCTGCTGCCATCATTGAAATAATCTCTGAGTTACCTGCCAGTTTGGAAGTAAAGAAGATTACTGCAATGAATACGAATAGTGGTGAGAAGAGATTGGAATAGTAAGGGACGAAGTTGGCGTAGTAATCAAAGATGATTGCTCGCCATGGGGCGTGATATTGCGTGAACTTAGAGAGGTTCTCGTTGAAGTCGAACACAATAGCAATGGAGATAATCAACAAGATAGCATAGATGTATGTACCTATGAACTTCTTAATGATATACCAGTCCAGAATACCAATATAACGAGAAGGAGAGAGCATCTGAAGTAGATGTCCTACCTTCTTCAAGACAGGAAAGCGTGCAAAAACACGTTGCCCGAAATGGTTAATCAGTTTCTTAATTTTATCAACAATCTCTTTAACCTTACTCATTTGGTTTCTTCTTAAATTCTTCTTCCTAACTGTTCAATGACAGAAGCTTTCCACTGTACGAAGTCACCCTGCTCAATATGTGTACGTGCATCCGTTACGAGACGGAGATAGAACGCAAGGTTGTGGATGCTGGCAATCTGCATTGCGAGCAATTCTCCTGCTTTGAAGAGATGATGGAGATAGGCTTTACTTGTGATAACATCAATGTCACAGCCATCTGGATCAATCGGTGAGAAATCATTTTCCCACTTCTTATTCTTCATATTCATCGTACCATTGTAGGTGAAGAGCATTGCATTACGGCCGTTACGGGTAGGCATAACGCAATCGAACATATCCACGCCGCGCTCAATAGCTTCAAGAATGTTCTGTGGTGTACCAACTCCCATTAGGTAACGAGGCTTGTCCTTTGGAAGAATCTCATTGACTACCTCAATCATCTCATACATTACCTCTGTTGGTTCACCAACTGCCAAGCCACCGATAGCATTACCATCTGCACCCTTATCAGCCACAAACTTTGCTGCTTCACGGCGTAAGTCCTTGTAAGTACAGCCTTGGACGATAGGGAAGAGACTTTGGTTATGACCGTAGAGCGGCTCTGTTTCGTTGAATCGTTTGATACAACGGTCAAGCCAACGCTGTGTCATTTCCAAACTCTTTTTGGCATATTGGTAATCGCTCTGTCCTGGAGGACACTCGTCGAAAGCCATCATGATATCAGCACCAATGATTCGTTCGGTGTCCATCACGTTCTCTGGTGTGAAGATATGCTTAGAACCATCGATGTGACTTCTGAACTCACAGCCCTCTTCTGACAGTTTACGAATACCTGTCAATGAGAAAACTTGGAAGCCACCAGAGTCTGTCAGCATTGGACGATCCCAACCATTGAAACCATGCAGACCACCTGCAGCCTTGATGATATCAAGTCCTGGACGCAGGTAAAGGTGATAGGTATTACCTAAGATAATCTGAGCCTTAACCTGTTTTCGCAACTCCTCAAAGTGTACACCCTTAACAGAACCGACGGTACCAACAGGCATAAAGATAGGAGTCTTTATCTGTCCGTGGTCGGTTGTGATGATACCTGTGCGGGCATCACTGGCATTATCTGTATGCTGAAGCTCAAATGTCATTATTTTGTTTCCTCCTTCTTTTCTTCAACAATCGTAAAGTCTACAGGGTGTTCTACCTTTTCATCGGTCAAAGCAAAGTCCCATACCTGCTGAATGTTCTCAACGAAGTGGAATTGAAGACCCTTACGATAAACCTCAGGAATCTCCTCAACATCCTTCTTATTCTCTGAACACATCACGATATCAGTAATTCCTGCACGTTTAGCAGCAAGTATCTTCTCCTTGATACCACCCACAGGAAGAACCTTACCGCGTAAGGTTATCTCGCCCGTCATAGCAGTGTTCTTACGCACCTTACGCTGTGTGAGTGCTGAAGCAATACTTGTTGCAATGGTAATACCGGCTGAAGGACCATCCTTTGGAGTTGCTCCTTCTGGTACGTGGATATGGATGTTCCACTGTTCAAAGATGCGATAATCTACGTTCAATGCGCTGATATGTGCCTTGACATACTCCAATGCAATGACAGCAGACTCTTTCATGACATCACCAAGGTTACCGGTCAGTGTTAACTTACCTGCTTTACCCTTAGAAAGTGAGGTTTCAATAAAGAGAATCTCACCGCCAACACTGGTCCATGCAAGACCTGTTACCACACCTGCATATTTGTTGCCCTGGTAGATATCACGTGTGAAAGGTGGCTTACCTAATAAGTCCTCTAACTTATCTGGAGTAATCTTCGTATAAGGAAGTTGCTTATCCATTGCCTGCTTGAAAGCCAACTTACGCATAGCTTTGTTGATTTGCTTCTCAAGTTGACGCACACCACTTTCGCGTGTATAGCTTTCAATAATCTTCTCCAACGTTGCCTTGGCAAACTTTGGTTTCTCTTCTAACTGATCTAAACCTGTGTTTTCGAGTTCTTTTGGTACGAGATGGCGCTTTGCAATCTCTACCTTTTCTTCCGTGATATAGCCTGAGACCTCAATAAGTTCCATACGGTCGAGTAGTGGACGTGGAATAGTATTGAGGTCGTTTGCCGTAGCTATGAACAATACCTTTGACAAGTCATAGTCCATATCCAGATAATTATCATGGAAAGCGTTGTTCTGCTCAGGGTCGAGTACCTCCAACAAGGCTGATGATGGGTCGCCATTAACAGTGTTCTGAGTAACTTTATCAATCTCGTCAAGAATGAAAACAGGGTTTGATGAACCTGCCTTCTGAATATTCTTGATGATACGTCCAGGCATAGCACCAATGTAAGTCTTACGGTGTCCTCTGATTTCAGATTCGTCGTGTAGACCACCGAGAGACACACGTACATACTTACGCTTCATAGCTTCAGCAATACTCTTACCCAAACTGGTCTTACCAACACCCGGAGGACCATAAAGGCAGAGGATTGGCGACTTCAAATTACCACGCAACTGAAGCACTGCAATGTATTCAAGGATACGTTCCTTGACCTTCTCCATACCATAGTGATCTTTGTCAAGAATACGCTTTGCACGCTTCAAGTCAAGATCGTCCTTAGTATATTCATTCCATGGTAGGTTGACCATTGTCTGCAGATAATTCACCTGCACACTGTAATCAGGGCTCTGTGGGTTTAAGGTGTCAAGTTTGTCTAATTCCTTTTGGAATATCTTGGCAATATCTTCTGACCACTTTTTATTCTTAGCCTTTTCAAGCAATTCTTTCTTGTCAGGTGCAGAATCGCCATCACCCAATTCTTCCTTAATATTCTTAATCTGCTGATGTAGGAAGTATTCGCGCTGCTGTTCGTCAAGGTCCTCACGTGTTTTTGAGCGTATATCCTGACGGAGATGCTGGAACTGAATTTCACGATTCAGCACCTTCATCAACGCAAACAGACGATCCTTGATAGAATTTTCTTCTAACATTTGAATCTTGTCTGTTACTGGGAATGGCATAGTTGAACACACATAATTCACTGCGACAACAGGATTATTAATATTGTCGAGTGCAAACTGTGTGTCATCTGGGATGTCATCGCTACCATGGATATACTCCTTAGTGACCATCTTCATGTCCTCAACAGCCGTAGAGAATTCCTTGTCTCTCTTTGGCTCAGCTTCTTCTGGTATAGCAACGGTATATCCCTTCATGTAGGGTTCAGTAGTTGTGATGTCCTTAATCTTACACTTACCAAGTCCCTGTAAGATGACCGTGCGGTTGTTCCCCTCGTAATTGCCAGGCATATCAAAGGCACGAACGAATCGTGCGTAGATACCTGTCATATAGACATCGTCTACTTGAGGGTCATTAATATTGCTATCTTTCTGACTTACAATTGCTATAATCGTGTTAGGGTTCTCTTCCAAGTGTTCGACAAGAGCCAGAGTTGGTTTTCTGCCAACGAGGATAGGGGAGAGAATACCTGGGAACATAACGAGGTTACGGGTTACGAAAATAGGGATTTCGCCATCAACTTGTACGTCCAAGTTTGGCATGTCTCCTTCGTAATCAGTAATCATTTGTATAGAGCTATTTTGTTTCATAAAGTTCTTTTATACCTACTTTTAGCTTGCAAAGGTACAAAATAAAACCGAAAGACTAAAAGAATAATAGTGCTTTAATTAGCTATCTTGTAAAAAGGTGGGTTATGTACGTAAGAAACAGGTGACAAATAGTAGGGTGTTCGTACTCCGCACATTTGGTGTTGATGCTTCGCACCATTGGTGTTAAGCCTCCGCACCATGTGTGCTGAGCCTCTTTGATCCGATAAAAGCTGGTGGGTGGGTCTGCCGTTGTAAGTATAATAAACTACAGTAAACCCTTAATGTCTTACTTGTTTGTTTATGTGTTTTTAGATGCCGATAGCTTTAAATACGTTTCTTTACAGAAAGATAGTTCTTATCTTATCGTTTATTGCCTTCTTACTTACTTAATGTAAAACGCTTGTGTAATATTTTGATACCACATTGTGCGTACTCCATTATCATCGTTTAGTAATTGTTCTTCTATCTTACATACTGCGGTAGTTTCCTTTCCAAACTCTATTAAGCAGCGTTTAGCAGGTTTTGAAGATTTTGTTTTAATGTTAGTTATCTTTAATATTGATAATCCGTTAAATATAGCTTCTGCTTCAAGTATATCTTTGTTATCAGAAGGGATGATAACGGAGAGTGTTCCGTTGGGTTTAAGAAGTCTTTTAGAATGGTAGATAAGCTCTTGGTGAGAGAGGGAGTCAGTATGTCTTGCAGTAGTTCTTTGTTGTAAAGGATTTTTTAACGAATTAATAAAGTAAGGTGGGTTGCATACAATTGCATCGTAGATCCCTCCTTCTTGGTTCTCACTGCAAGAGGCGTAATCTTGTAGGGAACTATTGAGAATGTTTATTCTATCATTAAATGGAGACGCTGAAACATTATGATGCGCATCTTCAAGCGCTCCCTTGTCAATCTCGATAGCATCAATCTGTGCTGTAGAGAAACGTTGTGCCATCATAAGGGCAATGAGTCCGGTTCCTGTTCCAATATCAAGGATTCTTGTACCACCTTTTGCCCAAGCTCCGAGCAATACACCATCTGTCCCGACCTTCATGGCCGTGTGATCATCAATGATATGAAATTGCTTGAAAGTAAATCCCATTCGTCTCGTTTCAGGACTTATACACCCAGTTTACGGAGCAGATTTTTGTTGAGTGCCTGTACCTTTCTACTTTGTTTAGTAAGGTCTTGTCTCATCAAGTCAATGTTGTAGAATATTTCAGAAAAGGCAGTTTGCAGCATATTGGGTTGTCTACAATCTTTCCCTCCTTTGGGATTGACTACGATGTTTATTCCCTTTGGTACCACAGAGATATCTACGTCAGCATCAGATGTGACAGGATCGCCGTCGTAATGAATAACTCCTTCTTTCTTGCGGCGTATATGAATATGTTTGGCTCTAAAAGTCTTTATCTTTAGGTTTTTATCCAATGTCTTGTTGAAAAGCTCAATGGCAACCTGTGGAGCTTCAATGAGGTCAAATGGTTCCATGATGATAATATCCAGCAGACCATCGCTCATAGATGCTTGCGGAGCGATATAGGCATTGTTACCATATTGTGAAGCATTTGCTGCTGATACGAGGAAAGCCTTATAGCGATGCGTTCCATCCTCATCTTCTATTACATAGGTTTCAGGCTCATAGCTTAATCCTTCTTCAAGAACTTTCTGCATATAAGTGATAGGTCCACGTTTGCCAGCCTCTGCAAATTTCATCGAAATGAAAGCATCAAAGCCCATTCCACAAGTGCAGAAGAACGGATGATCGTTGATGATACCATAGTCGAGTGCTTTAACATCATAACAGTTTAAGATGTCAATACATTTCTTTAGGTTCATCGGTAGGTTTAAATGCCTTGCAAGTCCATTTCCTGAACCACAAGGGAGTATGCCTAAAGCTGACTTAGTATTGATAAGTGACCTTCCAACTTCGTTGACCGTTCCATCTCCACCCACAGCCACAACGAGGTCTATACCTTCTTCCACAGCTTCTCGGGCAAGGTCGGTTGCATGACCTGCATGTTGCGTTTCTGCAATGCGATAGTCAAACTTGTCTTTATCGAGTCGTTCTTCAATAAGGTCTGGAATACCAGCTTTACTAACTGTACCCGATATAGGGTTTAGGATAAAAACTACTTTTTTCTTATTCATTGTGCCAAATAATCAGCGCATGGTTTATTTGTACAAAGATACATATTTATCAGTTATATCATGGATATTATGAGAGTAAAAATGTTTAAAAATCACTTTTCTAATCAAAAAGACTTTTTTGTCATTCTAAATTAGTATCTTTGCAGCCTAAAAATAATATTTAAGTAGTCAATGACTACACCACATTAAAAAATAATGGGACAGTTACAAGACAAGTACAAAAGCTACCGCGAGCCGCAGAAGTTTATGGATGCAGGTGTTTATCCATACTTCCGCGAGATTACAAGTAAGCAAGGAACAGAAGTTACAGATATTGATGGCAACGAGATTCTTATGTTTGGTTCTAACGCCTATACAGGTCTTCCAAACGATCCACGTGTGATTAATGCTGCTCAGCGTGCCCTTGAGAAGTATGGCTCAGGTTGTGCCGGAAGTCGTTTCTTAAATGGTACACTCGATCTTCATGTTCAGTTGGAGAAAGAGCTTGCTGCTTTTGAAGGCAAGGATGAGGCTCTTGTTTTTTCAACAGGTTTTTCTGTAAATGCTGGTGTCCTCTCTGTTGTAGTAGGACGTGGTGATTATGTTATCTGTGATGACCGTGATCACGCAAGTATTGTTGATGGACGTCGTTTGAGTTTTGCTACTCAACTTCGTTACAAGCACAATGATATGGAAGATTTGGAGCGTGTTCTTCAGAGACTTCCTCATGAAGCTGTTAAGCTGATTGTTGTTGATGGCGTCTTCTCGATGGAGGGTGATTTAGCTAATCTGCCAGCAATTGTTGAATTGAAGCACAAGTATAACTGCTCAATCATGGTTGATGAGGCACATGGTTTAGGTGTCTTTGGTCGCCAGGGTAGAGGTGTTTGTGATCATTTTGGCTTGACAGATGAGGTAGACCTCATTATGGGTACTTTCTCAAAGAGTTTGGCTTCAATTGGTGGCTTTATTGCTGGTGATAAGGATACTATTAATTATCTCCGTCATACCTGCCGTACATATATCTTTTCTGCAAGTAATGCACCTGCAGCAACAGCTGCTGCTTTGGAAGCTCTCCATATTATAGAGCAGGAGCCAGAACGTTTGGAGCAGTTATGGAAGGTGACTAATTATGCTTTGAAGCGATTTAAAGAAGAGGGTTTTGAGATAGGTGAAACAGAGAGTCCTATCATCCCTCTTTATGTTCGTGATATTGAAAAGACCTTTGTGGTTACAAAGTTGGCGTATGAGGCTGGTGTGTTTATCAATCCAGTAATTCCTCCAGCATGTGCTCCACAAGACACCTTGGTGCGTTTTGCTTTAATGGCTACTCATACAGAGGAGCAGGTTGAACGCGGTGTTCAGGCTTTGACTAAGATTTTTAAGGCGCAAGGCATCATTAAATAAGTATTATCTATTTCCTTATTTAAAGGGATTTATAATTTTAAAACGATGGGATTATTCTTATAGAGTAAACCCATCGTTTTTTTAATACCTTATATATATAGGGTGATGGGTGGTGGGTGTTGATGTTTTGTTGATACTTGAGTGTAGAGGGTGGTGTATGGAAATAATTAAGATTATGGTATTATTAGGCTAATTAGCCCAATAAGCCCAATAAGCCTAATTGGCCTAATGAGCCTAATAAGCCAAATAGGGCATATAACAAAAGATATTTATTTAATAACTGTTTCTTTGGGCTCATTCGCTTTTATTTCTTTTATTGTGTAGGATGTTCTTTCATGATGAGAAGTTTTATGAAAAGAATTTGTTGGTAATGTGTATAAAAGTTGTGGTTGGACTGTTATTACGAGTGACGACATAGAATGTTTTTTGGTGATTTAGGGCTTACAAGGATAGGAAAGTTTGTCATTTTACATCTATTGTTATCTTGCTTGAAAAGTACATTGTCATATGAAAACATTGTTTTGATTAAAAAATAAGATATTTTTTGAGTTTGGACTTTATAAGTGCTCTATCTTCTTATTTGCTTGTTTATCAATAACTTTGCGTTTGTTTGATACTATATGCAAGTGGGAATCGTAAGAAAAGTATTAATTTTTATTGAAAAAAAACATAGAAAAGTTTGGAGATATCGGAAATATATAGTACCTTTGCACTCGCAATTCGGAAATGAGTCAATCACTAATGAATATGCAACGGGGTGTAGCGCAGCTCGGTAGCGCATCTGGTTTGGGACCAGGCGGTCGCAGGTTCGAATCCTGTCACCCCGACTTTTGTCTAACTCTTTAGAGAAAGAGAGACGTTAAATGCGGCAATAGCTCAGTTGGTAGAGCACGACCTTGCCAAGGTCGGGGTCGCGAGTTCGAGTCTCGTTTGCCGCTCTTTGATATTCTGAATTACATAGAAGTTTTCTTCTAAGTAAATGCCCAGGTGGCGGAATTGGTAGACGCGCACGTTTCAGGTGCGTGTGTTTCACGACGTGCAGGTTCGAGTCCTGTTCTGGGCACTTTCTAAATCAGAATGTCTCGTATATGCTGGAGAGGTGGCGGAATTGGTAGACGCGCTACTTTGAGGGGGTAGTGAAAATTGTTTCGTGGGAGTTCGAGTCTCCTCCTCTTCACATAGAGTTTTGAAGTAAGTCGTTACTTACTTAGTAAATGCGGCAATAGCTCAGTTGGTAGAGCACGACCTTGCCAAGGTCGGGGTCGCGAGTTCGAGCCTCGTTTGCCGCTCTTTTTTTTAGAGAAACATACATAGCATTTCTTTATGAATTTATATTTGCGATATTTCGATAATGAAGTATTAGTACACAATGTTGAGGAAGCTTTGGATTTTTTAAGTTCTATTCCTGACATTCAACTCACTCCAGAATTGGAAGATGATATTAGAAATTATGCTTCCAACGATGTCTTTTATCCAAAACGTTATAAGGTTCGTCCTCGAGTTTATTTTATAGTCATTAAGACTGAGGCAGCTACTATGATGGATTTTAAGCAGAAAAAAGCCCTTCGTCCGGTTGTTGATGGAATCGTTCGTAAGGATAATCCTGCTATTATGCATCTCAATGAGGAACGTGAGGGATGGTATGAAGGTGAACTTGATTTTAAGCGTGTTGTTCTCATTCCTACTTCTGGTAAACATGAATATCGTGATACTCATTTCGTAGCACAGTGTAAGGCTGTTTCTGGATGGGATTGCTATAATCGTATCGTTGAGTATCTAAAAGATAGGGTTGACAATAGAAGTCAGTTCCCTTCTGCTAAAGGTAAGAATTTTAAGTTTAGATATTTAGGTATGTGGAAGTAATCCCACATGCCTTTTTGCTATTGCTTTCTTATGAATAAAGTAATGTTAATTGGTAATGTTGGTCGAGAGCCAGAGATAAAATATTATGAGGCAGACCAATGTGTTGCCTCTTTTACTTTGGCAACAACGGAGCGTGGATATACACTTCCAAATGGTACGGTTGTACCTGATCACACTGATTGGCATAACATAGTTCTCTTTAAGGCATTGGCTAAGTATGCTGAGAAGTATATTCATAAAGGCGATAAACTTTATATTGAGGGGCGTGTGCGTTATCGTACTTATGATGATAAGAAAGGTATGCGTCGTTATGTTACAGAGATTTATGGTGACAACCTTGAATGGCTTTCCGCATCCCGTAAATCTGAAAGTGTGTCTGGAGAGAAAGTAGATGATAATGCTTCCGATACTACAGATAATTCTAATTTACCTTTTTAATGGATAGTTTTTTAGTAGTTTTTTCTTCTTATATAAGTATTAATCCAATAGATATTAGTGTGATTCTTGCAATTCTATTGGCTGTTTTTCTACTAAGTCTTTCGGCTTTTGCAAGTGCGTCGGAGATTGCTTTTTTTAGTTTATCTCCAACTGATATAGAGTCGCTTGACCCAGATAAGAATGCTTCTGATAAACTTATTCAGCAGTTTAGAGACGATAGTGAACGTACGTTGGCAACAATTCTGATTACGAATAATCTTGTCAATGTTGCGATTATTATGCTGTGTAATTATATCTTTTCCAGTCTGTTTACCTTTAAGGAGGAGTGGTTACAGTTTCTCTGTGTGACAATTCTTTTAACCTTTTTGCTTTTACTTTTTGGTGAAATAGTTCCGAAGGTTTATAGTAGAAGAAATCCATTGGCATTCTGTAGAAGTGGTGTCAAAGGCATTGTTTTCTTTCGTAAGTTGTTTTGGCCTATTGAAACTATACTGTTGAAAAGTGGTGCTTTTGCTGAAAAAGTAGTTCAAAAGGAGAATCGTCAGTTGTCTGTTGATGATCTTGAACAGGCTTTAGAATTGACTGATAAGAATGATATTAAGGATGAGCAGGGTATGCTGCAAGGTATTATTCGCTTTGGAGATGAGACTGCAAAAGAGGTAATGACTTCTCGTCAGGATATTATAGATTTGGATATCCGCTGTTCATATGAAGATGTCTTGAAATGTATCGTTGATAATAACTATTCTCGTATTCCTGTTTATCAAGATAATCAAGATGACATACGAGGTGTACTTTATATTAAGGATCTCCTGCCTCACCTATCTAAGCCAACTAACTTTAGATGGCAGAGTTTGATTCGACCACCTTATTTTGTTCCAGAGACGAAGAAGATAGACGATCTCTTACGTGACTTCCAAGAGAATAAAGTTCATATAGCTATTGTCGTTGATGAGTTTGGCGGTACGAGTGGTATTGTTACTTTAGAGGACATTCTTGAAGAAATTGTCGGAGAGATTAATGACGAGTTTGATGAAGAAGAGCGTAACTATACAAAGTTAGGTTCTAATATCTACATATTTGAGGGTAAAACTCTCTTGAAAGACTTCTCTAAGATTCTTAATCTCCCAGATGATGAGTTTGATGAGATAGAAGGTGATGCTGACTCCGTGGCAGGTTTACTATTAGAAATCAAAGGAGATTTCCCTGCAGTACATGAGATGCTGGACTATAAGAACTATAAGTTTGAAGTCTTAGCTATTGAAGAGCGTCGTATTAGTAAAGTTAAAGTTACTGTTTGTGGTAAGGATAACGAATGATGCCGAGGGTAAGGTCGTCATTGGTCTGTTGGAGATAGAGAGAGGAAGACAGGCTGAGAAAGATGGGGTACATTGTATCTTAACGGAAATGTTAGGCTATGAACCTTTAGTAGAACATAATGAGGATGGTAAACCAATGGTAGAGGGCTATCATATAAGTATATCTCATACTCTTGGTTATGTTGCTGTTATTCTTTCTCGTGACTATGAAGTTGGTGTTGATATAGAATACGTTTCTGATAGAGTAAACCGTATATCATCACGTTTCCTAAGAGATGATGAGCTCTTTGCTGATACAAAAGATAAGCTTATTGTTTGGTGTGCCAAGGAAACTATGTATAAGCTCTTTTCTTCTGAACATTTAGCTTTAAAAGATATAAAAGTAGACCCGCAGTTAAGCTTAGTAACTAATATGAAGCGTAATATCACGCTTAAGTTTCAATGTGAGTGTTCTTCAAAGTACATTTTGACTTACACTTGGTATTAAGTATTATTTTATTTCTTCTTTACTGGTACATCTTAATCACAGATAATAGTTTTGATATCATAAATGAATATAATTGTATAAAAAATTCATTATGCAGTAAAAAATGTTTAAATAATTAATTAATTCAGTGTTTAACTTGCTTTTTATTTTCATTTTACCTATATTTGTATCAGTCATTAAGCGGATAACGTAATATATTTACCATTTAGTCTAATTAATAGGAGGTATAAACATGAAAGAAAGCAAAACACGAGAGTTCTTCGAAAATCATGATTTCGAGAATCAGAACAGTCAGGAACATACCGATGCGAATGAAACGCTTGGTGGTGAAATTTGGTACAACTAATGTTGTATGAGTTTAGATTATATATTTTATAATTGATTTTAGGAACGCACTTGCTCTATGAGTTTAAGTGCGTTTTTTTATTTTATTTAAACGTTTCGCATTGTCCCAATAGAGCAATTATACTGGTTTCATACTTATTTTAATGATTCTTACTTATAGTAAACCGCAGAGTATGTATAAATGATAATTGCTATTTGTTTACTTCGTCAGAAATGATTACTTTTGTATCTTTAAAAAAACATATTATGAACGAAGCAAACGTAAAAAGGGAAGAACTGATACTTATACGTATAACAGGACAAGATAGACCTGGATTGACAACAGCGGTGATGTCAATTCTCGCTTGTTATAATGCCCATGTCTTAGATATTGGTCAGGCTGATATTCATTCCACATTATCTCTTGGAATTCTTATTCGTATTGACGAGCAGGGGGCTGGGCAGGTAATGAAAGAACTGTTATTCAAGGCTACAGAACTTGGTGTAAATATCGGTTTTGCTCCTGTAACGGATGATGAATACGAAGATTGGGTAAATAGACAAGGAAAAAATCGATATATTCTCACGATTATTGGTAGGTCTTTGTCAGCTCGCAATATCGAAGAGGCTACTCGGGTGATTACAGAACAAGGTGTGAATATAGATTCTATTCTTCGTTTGACGGGTCGTCAGAGTATTCGTAAAAGTAATCAGAATGTCAGAGCATGTATAGAGTTCTCATTGCGTGGTACCCCAAAAGATTATCGACAGATGCAGGCTGATCTCATGCAGATGAGTCACGAACAAGGAATTGATTTTTCTTTGCAGGAAGACAATATGTACAGACGTATGCGTCGGCTAATATGTTTTGATATGGATTCTACACTCATTCAGACAGAATGTATTGACGAATTAGCAAAACGTGCTGGGGTAGGAGAACAGGTTGCTGCTATTACTGAGCGTGCAATGCGTGGTGAAATTGACTTTAAGAAAAGCTTTACAGAACGCGTTGCTTTGTTGAAGGGGCTCGATGCTGACGTCATGAAGGATATTGCCGAAA
Organism: Prevotella melaninogenica; assembly: GCF_018127925.1. Lineage (NCBI taxonomy): Bacteria > Pseudomonadati > Bacteroidota > Bacteroidia > Bacteroidales > Prevotellaceae > Prevotella > Prevotella melaninogenica. Next base: position 549,706 of record NZ_CP072348.1, read on the forward strand.
CAATGCCTATAACAGAAGGTGTTGATCGCTTAATGACTGTTTTGAAGCAGTGTGGATATAAGATAGCCATATTAAGTGGTGGTTTTACTTATTTTGGAGAGTATTTACAGCGCAAGTACGGTATTGATTATGTATATGCTAATGAACTTGAGATAGATGAGAATAATAAACTTACAGGGCGCTATCTTGGTGATATTGTTGATGGTAAACGTAAGGCTGAGCTATTAAAGTTATTAGCACAAGTAGAGAAGGTTAATCTCGCTCAGACTATAGCTGTTGGTGATGGTGCTAACGATCTTCCTATGCTTTCTGAGGCTGGCTTGGGTATTGCTTTTCATGCTAAACCACGTGTACAAGCTAATGCTGAACAAAATATTACTACTATCGGTTTAGATGGTGTACTTTACTTTCTTGGTTTTAAAGATAGTTATTTGGGCGAAGCTGGTAAACTTTAATCTAAATAGCTCCATTAGATTCTGAACGTATTTAGCCCAAGTTTAACCGGCAAAATTATTTTTCATAAATTTTCGGGATGTTTTGTGTAGTATCAATTTGATAAATGGTTGATAATCAAGTATAGGGTATTGTAACGAGGAGTAAAATCTGATTTGTAGGACACAGTCATATCAAAATTATTTTGTTACTTTGCACTCATGCACGCAAATGTACAGACACGATTCAACCCTGCCACAGGCGACATGGCTCCTTATTATCGCATCAAGGAGTCATATCGTGATGTGCAGGGTCATGTACATTCGCTAATTCTGTTGAACATCGGGTTCGAACCTTCACTTACTGCTGTACAGGTTCGAAAAATTGCATACGCTCTTACCGAACGCTTCAAAAATAGAAGTACACCCTCGCTTTTCAAAGAACATCTTGACGGTCTTACTCCTATTGAACAGGCAAAGGCTGACGAATGGTGGATCCGTATGGAGAAAGAAGGTGGAATCGATCGGTTTAATAAGGAAGAGCAGAAGTCGCTGAGAAAATATGAGAACTATATTGACCTTGAGACGGCAAACTATACTGACGCAAGGAATGTTGGTGCAGAGTGGCTCTGCAAGCAGACAATAGACAAGCTACAATTAGAGGGTTTCCTGCGCAAAAACGGCTGGACGGAGAATGCAATACACACGGCTTTGTCAGCATTGATTGTTCGCACGGTATATGCAGTTTCTGAACGTTCATCTTATTATTATTTGCGCGATAACTCGGCTGCCGCTGAACTTTATAGTGGAGTTCCTGGCTGGACACCAGGAATCAATTCTCTGTATAAAATCACTGATAAATTATATGAACTAAAGGAACAGTTAGAGCATCATCTGTGCAGCATTACTGACGTTCTCTTTAATATAGACAACAAGTTGATGCTCTTCGACTTAACCAACTTCTATTTCGAGGGTAGCAAGCGTAATAGCGATAAAGCCAAGTTCGGTCGTTCAAAAGAAAAGCGCTCTGACTGTAAGCTACTTGTACTTGCATTATGTATCAATAAAGAAGGTTTTATACGTTATTCTTCAATCTTAGAGGGTAATACAGCAGATCCCAAGTCTCTACCCAATATGATTGATACGCTGGCAAAGAGGAATCCATCACGAAGCAAGGATACGCTTGTTGTCATGGATGCAGGTGTTGCCACAGAAGAGAACTTGGAGTTAATAAAGAAAAAGGGTTACAATTATCTCTGCGTATCCCGTACGCAAATGAAGGACTATACGCTCAGTGATGATAACAAGAGTGTTACGGTAATGGATGCCCGTCGGCAGAAGATAACGCTGAAAGAGGTTAAGACAGAGGATGATAAGGATTATTATCTCGAAATAACATCTCCTTCGAAAGCTATGACAGAGTCGTCCATGAACAGGGTTTGGAGAGAGCGTTTTGAGATGGAACTGCAGAGGATAAACAATGGAATCTCCAAGAAAGGTGGAACAAAAACCTATGAAAAGGTTGTTGAACGTACAGGACGTGCCATACAGAAGTACCCTTCTATAGCGAAGTTCTACCAGATAAGCTACATAAAAAACGAGAAGAAACCCAAGCAGATGCTGCGTGTAGACTGGGAGATAAAAGACCTCTCGGCAATGGAATCTGGTCATGGAGTCTATTTCCTCCGCAGCAATGTCAGGACACTTTCTGAACGTGTAACATGGGAATACTACAATCTCATTCGTGAGATAGAATGTACGAACAGACAACTAAAGAATGATCTCAACCTCCGTCCTATCTATCATCAGAAAGATGAGCGAAGCGACGCACACCTTTTCTTCGGTTTATTAGCCTACTGGGTGGTAAACACTATCCGTTGTCAATTAAAACGAGAAGGAGAATCCTGTTACTGGACCGAGATAGTACGACGTATGAGCACCCAAAAGCTCGTCACCACAAAAGGGAAGAATCCATTAGGTGAAACCATCGAGATGCGCCAATGTAGTAGTCCTTCGAAGCAAGCAAAACAGATATACGATAAGTTGAACTTAAAACACTCACCATTCAAAAAGAATAAAATTTGTAGGACACAGAGCCCATAAGAAAAACGAGGAAAGTACGGTAACAGTAACAATTAGGCGAAGGTGGGTATTAAACTTGGGCTAAGTATAAATTTGGATGGCAGCCATACTACAGCATTACGTGGTGGAGATTGTCAGAGCCATCAGGGACGCAAGAAGAGCAAGACTACAAATGCTATTTATGTAACTGACCGTCAGGGAATACCACTCGCCCTATCCACTCTAGTTGCAGGTTCTCACAATGATTTGTACAATATTTCGGAAGTGGTTAAAGAAGTGTTCTCACAACTCACAAAGTCTGATATTTCTACTGATGGATTATTTCTCAATGCTGATGCGGGATTCGATGCAAAAGAGTTTAGACACATGTGCCTAAGAATGGGTGTGTTTGCAAATGTAGCATTTAATTATAGAGCAGGGGGTGGGCAAGATTGCTATTTGTTTGACAATATACTGTATAAAGAAAGGTACAGCATAGAAAGAACAAATGCGTGGTTGGATTCATACAGAAGTCTGTTGAACAGATTTGATGTTACTTTGACCAGTTGGCAAGCATGGAATTATATAGCATTTATTATTATTCTGATGAAGAAAGTGAAAAAGAAACAAAAGTCAAGATAAGTTCAATAAGAAGAAACATCAAAAGAAAATAAAGATAGTAGTTGACAAAAGCCTTAAGAATTATTTTCCTTTCTGTGAGCTAAGAAGTTCTTGTATATCTTCTTTACCTGAGGGGCAAGGAAGATAATACCAATAAGGTTAGGAATTACCATCAGACCATTGAAGGTATCTGCCAATTCCCATACCATATCTGCCGCAAAGAGGCAGCCAAGAAAGACAAAGAGAACAACAAGTGCACGATAAGAAAGAATACCCTTCTTACCAAACATAAACTTGATATTCATCTCAGCAAACATATACCACCCTATAATTGTTGTGAAAGCAAAGAAGATTAAACTGATGGCAAGGAAGATAATTCCACCATTTCCAAAAGCTATCTCGAAACCTTCTTGCGTAATAGCAACCGATTTTAAGCTTAGATTTTGGAAAGAACCTGTCAGCATAATGACAAAGGCTGTTGATGTACAGATAAGAACGGTATCAACAAAAACACCTGCCATAGCTACAAATCCCTGCTCAGAAGGGTCTTTAACATCAGCCAGAGCGTGAGCATGAGGTGTTGAACCCATACCAGCCTCATTCGAAAACAGACCGCGAGCAACACCATAACGAATGGCATATTTCATCACCGTACCAGCGGCTCCACCTGCTGCTGACTTCATAGAGAAAGCATCTTGGAAGATTGTACGGATAACATGAGGCAACTGATCAGCAAACATGTAAATGATGACAAGCGAACCCAAGATATACACAATCGCCATGAAAGGAACTAAGAGCTCGGCAATAGCGGTGATTCGGCGTTGTCCTCCAATAATTACTACACCCACAACAGCTGCTAAAACGATACCTATTATATAAGAAGGTATATGGAAAGCATTATTCAAAGCTATTGAGATAGAGTTTGCTTGTACCATATTTCCAACGAATCCCAACGCAAGAACAATAGCAACAGAAAAACAAACAGCAAGCCACTTACTACCAAGTCCATAATAAAGATAATAAGCTGAGCCTCCAACCGTCTCGCCATGATACTCTTTCTTATACTTCTGAGCAAGTACTGCCTCAGAGAAAATGGTGCTCATTCCTAACAATGCAGATACCCACATCCAGAAGATAGCTCCCATACCACCACTTGCGATAGCTGTTGCCACACCACCAATATTACCAGTACCAACTTGAGCGGCTACAGCTGTGGCTAATGCTTGGAATGAATTAACTTTTGTTTCACCAGGCTTTCGCTTCTTAAATATTGGACCGAAAGCATACTTAAACGCCAAGTTTAGATGGCGAATCTGTGGGAAACCAAGGTAGACAGTATAGAAAATGCCTACTCCTAACAATGCGTACATGAGAAAACTATTCCACAAAAACTCATTGAACGCTTTTACATAGTCTAATACATTCATTGGCTACATAGTTTAGATATTAGTAATAGATTAGTGGATAATACCACTTTTGATTGTTTAGTAACAGATTAAAGACTCAATCTTACGCCGCAAATATAGTATTTTATCTTTTACAAAGCAACTATAAAAGCAACTTTTTGAGTTAATCACAGAATTACTTTTGTATTAACCTGAACTCGGGATAAATATCATCCCACTCTTCTGTTTGGTTTAGTACAACGGCTCTTTAGACTCAATCTTTTGATTGGGCCTAAAGATAATAATAAAACAGATTACTTTAGAATAATGTAAGCTGTCCCGAATGTTGCTCTATAGCAAAGTCTATGTTCACTGCTGGCTTCTTCTCAAAGAAGCTGTAAGCTGCAATAGCAGAGAGAACATTCATTGCGAAATTAAATATGCTTCTATGCCTTGAATGCACTAATTGAGCTACATTCTTTAGCTCATCATTGATAGTCTCTATTACAGATCTTTTCCTTAGAAGAAGTCTATCATAAAGTGGCATTAGTTTGTTTTTCATGTTACTCCTAATGCCAGTAACTAAATTTATTCCATCATTGAACAATCGCTCAAATAATCCTTGAGAAATGTACCCTTTGTCTGCAAACAATTTACCAAACACATTGTCTGTCAACCTGTTAAATACATTTTCGTCTCGGTCATCAACATTTGCTTTAGTAAGCATAAAGTTTAGAATCTCACCTCTTTCATTACAGATAAGATGTAGTTTGAATCCAAAATACCATCCCATTGTACTCTTACCCCTTGTTGCATAATTTCTAAAAACCTTATTGCGACAAATACGTTTATTATGGCAAACTGGAATACAAGTTGAATCCATAAAACTAATACCAGTACACCTCCCAAAACAACATATCTGCAGGAACATCATCATCTCTACAGAGACTCTTGCCTCTAATTCAAGAAAACGATTATAAGACAATTGATTTGGAAATAAATCTGCTAAATGCTCTTTTACGAAAAAGGTATAATAGTGACGAAAATTACGATAGGAATTAAAGTGGAAGCAAATTAATATCGTTATGATTTCAGACTTACTCATACGCCACCTACGATGGCGATGACATCCTTTATTCTTTTCTGAGAGACCTATTTTATCAGTTTCTAACTCAAATTCTTTGCAAAAGTCATCTGCAATACAGAAAATTTCAGTAATTTTGTCCTTGGTAATCATTGTTATATTTATTGTAATTGATTGATTTTCAACTATAAAGTTACAAAAATATAATGAGATTACCAACTTTTTGCAGACTTTTCTTATCCCGAGTTCAGGTTATTAACATTTTCATCATGTAGAGCTCAATATAATGCTATCTTATTATCTAATTAACGGTGTAATTATCATTCATAAACTCTCTTATATCCCTCACCTACCTACATTGAAAATCTCATCATGAAATACTTCAACTATACATACCGCATTGAAAAGACTTTACATAAATCCAAATAAACCTCTTATAATGAGGACGAAAAACACATGCAAACATCATCTTTCTAACCAACAGGGAATCAACCACTTAAGTTAAGGCATCTCAAAAGATGCTTAATAGGCTTCTTAAAGGGCGTTAGTAAGACCTCAAAAGGGCGTCTTTTGCAAGGCTATTGGGCGTTAATTGAAAGCCAGAAGAGCATGTATTGATAACGAGGTGACTCAAAATATTTTACAAATATAAGATAAACAGAAAATAAACTACTCTAACTAAGATTGTATCGGATGATATGTTAGCTTAACCCAAATCGGTCATTAGAGGCTAAACATATTGTGGTCTAATGACCGATTTGGGTTTAACTCCTATCCTTCTGCAAATCATCATGCATCAAACTTAAAGATTCATCAAATTGCAATGTATAAATAAAAAGGCACAAGAAAAGTTATAAATAATTTGGAATTATCAGAAATTCTTGTTACCTTTGCACTCGCTTTATAAAAGCATAGGGAGATTCGCTAGCTCAGCTGGTAGAGCACAACACTTTTAATGTTGGGGTCATGGGTTCGAGCCCCATGCGAATCACTTGGTAAATGAAAGAGAATAACTTATACAGTTATTCTCTTTTTATTTGATAATCAGCCAATTATGCGATATTTTAGAGTTCATCCTGCCTTAAAAAGATTATTTTTCATGGTGAATTTATGCGTTTTTAGTTACCGATATTTACCGATATTTACTTATCTTTGTACCCATAGTGATATCACTTGTGATACCACTTTTGATATTTTTCTTGTGATACCAAAATTTAAAATGACGATATTATCATATCCAACATCAAGATTTGTTTTCGATAGAAAGAATCGTTCCTCAGATAAAAGAAAGGGACTTGTACAACTAGAGATAAAACACGATCGGAAGCGTAAGTGGATTAGTACAGGTGTTAAATTGTACAAAGACCAATGGAATGAAAAAACCTATGTTGTTAATTGTTTAGACTCAGACAAGCTAAATGAGAGACTAATGCTTTGTAAGGATAAGATAGAATCCTATTTTAATTCCCTTATGGAGCAGGAAACTGTTTTTTCATGGGAAGACTTTGATATATTCTTAAAAAGAATGGATACCTCTTCTTCAGAGACGTTTGTAGATTATATTGCTCGTAGAATAGAAGAACGAAATGATATTAAATTATCAACAAAAATAAATCATCGTAAACTCCTTACATCTTTAGATGAGTTTGGAAAGATTCTTTATTTTTCAGATCTCACTAAAGGAAATGTTGCTGACTATTACAATTTTCTATTGGGTAAAGAAGTTTCAGTACAAGGGGTTACTCAGAAATTGAGACAAACTACTGTTAGTAGTTATATGAAATTTCTAAAAGTCTATATTAATGATGCTATCCAGCATGAGAAAATTGATAAAAATCCTTGTGATGGATTAAAAATAAAACGTGGTTTTGCAGAAGAAGGACGTTGGTTATCTATTGAGGAACTTAGTAAAATAGAAAATATAGAGAATATTCCTCCTTCTCTTAAGGTCATTCGTGATTTGTTCTTAATACAGTGTTATACAGGGATGGCATACACAGATTTAATGGATTTCAGTCCTGAAAAGCTTACAGTAGTTGATAGCGTTACCGTTCTTTCTGGTAAACGTAAAAAAAGTGGAGAGACGTATGTAACGGTCATCTATCCAGCTTTAGAAAAGTTGCTTGATAAATAGGGATATTCAGAATTTTTCTAACTAATTGTTTGTCAGCATAATATATTATTTGTACCTTTACATAAAATCCCCCGAACGACCCATCACGGGCAGAATCGGGGGAAAACTTAAAATAAATCGTCGTGAAGATACAAAAAATTTCTGATATAACACCAACTTTGCCCTTTACAGAGTTCGATTTTTTACAGAGCTATCGTGAAAGCTTTGCACAAAGCGAACTTGGACGCATTCATTCCCAGCTCCCACTAAAGGAGTTGGCAGCAGAGTATACGATCCTTAGCCATAAGAGCAAGCGAGGCAAAAAGCCTCTTTTCTCGGGTGAAGGAGAAATAGCCCTAATGTTCCTTAAGTCATACACAGGTCTGTCTGACGATGGTCTGATAGAAATGCTTAACGGAAGCATCCACATGCAGATGTTCTGTGGTGTTCTGATAGACCCCTCCTGTCCCATCAAGGATGGAAAGATTGTAAGTGCCATACGCAATCGTCTTGGTCAGTTTCTTGACATAGACAGCTTTCAGGGCATATTGTATGCCAAATGGAAAGACAACCTTAAAGACAAAGACCTGTGCTTGACGGATGCAACCTGTTACGAGAGCTACCTGCGTTTTCCTACGGATATCAAGCTGCTCTGGGAGTGTTGTTATTGGCTTCACACTCTGCTGGTCTCCGAGTGTAAACACCTCTCAGAGCGTATTCCGAGAAGCAAGTATAATAATATTGACAAGGCCAGGCTTGCATACGCTAAGCAGCGCAAGCACACAGCCTCGTCCACGCGCAAGCTCAGGAGAAGACTCCTGAGGCTTCTGTCCAAACTCCTGTCCCAATGGAATCGTCTGCGTAAACAGTACAGTCCTTGCATCTGTCTGTCGGCAGAACAAGAAAAGCGGCTGTCCGCTGTGCGTGAGGTATGCCTCCAACAGTCAGAACTATTCTCCGGCAAGGAAGTCAAGCACCGTATCGTCAGCATCGACCGCCCCTACCTCCGTCCTATTGTCAGAGGCAAGGAAAACAAGCGTGTAGAGTTTGGGGCAAAGGTCAACAACATACAGATAGACGGCATATCATTCATAGAGCACCACAGCTTTGAGGCATTCAACGAGGGTGTCCGTCTTAAGCTATGTATAGAATATCAAGAATCTTTGACGGGAATCAAAGTCAAGCGTGTAGGTGCCGATTCCATATACGCCAACAATGCCAACCGCACTATGTGTACAGAAAAAGGCATAACGACCTGTTTCACTAGAAAAGGTCCAAGACCCAAAGAAGAAGCTGAATGTCTCAAGACAGCGAGAAAGATTATTGGAAACCTCAGAGCTACGGTAATGGAGGGTAGCTTTGGAAATCAAAAGCAACACTATAGCCTTGGACGCATCAAGGCACGCAATATGTTTAGCGAGAGGCTACTACTCTTCTTCGGAATCCATACAGCAAATGCTGCCATTCTTGCCGCAAGGGAGATGGCTCGGAGGGTGAAGAAGGCTGCCTAATAAAACTTAAGGATAATTTTACAAGTCCATAGATAGTATGGAAAGGGCAGGTGTGCTCATATGACTCATTATTTGAGATTTTTGAACAAATAACACAGCATATTCTTTTTCTGGGACCTTCTCCAAGGAAAAGAATGCAGTTTTTGGCTGCCTTGGAGAGCTCTAAGAGGGAATTAACTGAAATTCCCTAAATATAATTATCAAATTCCAAAACGTACAAATCAATCTTACAATCGAGCTTTGAAGATTCTTAGTATGGCTTGTGATATAGACAAACCTTTGGCTACTCATTGGGCAAGGCGCACCTGCGGTATGCTTATGTTAAATAAAGGCTACTCAATAGAAGTCGTTGCTAAAGTACTAGGGCATTCAGATATAAAAACAACACAGCATTGTTATGCAAAAATACTAGATAAAAGGCTCTTCCGTTAAATGCGTAGACTCCTATCATGCAGTGCATATAGTCTTAATTTGAAGTATTCTTCATTTCTGAACCCATATATCTGTCTTTTCAAAACTTTTATTTTGTTGTTAATTCCTTCTATTGTTCCGTTTGTTATATAATGGTCATACCATGCTAATATGTATGTCTTGTATGCTCTAATAGTTGACGCCATTTTCATTAATGGTTGTATTTTGGATTCTATAGCTTGCTTTACCCATTCATCCAACACAGCTTTAGCCTTTTGCTTACTACACTGATTCCATATTTCCTTAAGATCTTCTTTGAGATAATAGGCAATCATTAGCGGACGGTTTAGGCTTAGTGCGTTCTCCAGTCTATTTCTGTGTGCATGATCAAAGATATCATTTCCATTTCTGAGTAACAACCAACGTGTTCCTTTGATTACTTTACGCTTGTTGATGTCCTTTTCCTCATGCCATAACTGTCTCCTTAGCAAGTCCAGCTTTTCGTTCATAAGCTTGGTTACATGAAAGTGGTCTACTACAAGTGCTGCATTGGGAAGATGCTCACTTACAGCTCGTGTATATGCGGCAGAAAGGTCTGTACATACTGCTTGTATATGCTCTTTGTCTTTGCCGAGCCGTTCCCAAAATCCATCAAGAGCATTCTTGCCATTACCATCACCGACATAAACAATATGACCATTATCCAAATCTACAACTATGGTCTTGTATACATGCCCCTTATGAGTGGCAAACTCATCAATGGAAATACGCCTTAACATGGAAAGGTCTGGGTTAGAGTAATTTGACTGTAGAAACTCCATCTGTATATTACGTACTACATCCCAGGATACCTGTAGGAACCATGATATATCTTGAATTGTTGCAAAGCGAGACAGGTCAAACACCATATTTGCAAAAGCTATAGTGTGCCGACGTTTTCCTTTCGCAAAGTCGATGTTTTCTTGTTTGATACAGCCGCAGTCGTGACATTGAATACGATGTACACGCATGTCCAGATAGGTCTTGCTCAGACCTATGGGAACACTTACAAAGCGACGAATATGACTGCCGTTACGATTAATATTATGACTTCCACATACAGGACAACAAAGTTTTTCCTTTGGAGTTTGGATTTCTAAAACTAAGTTATTACCTTCGTAGCGCAGATTCTGACAATCTTGTTGGGAGACGCCTAAGGCGTTTTGCATTATGCTGGTATTCATGTTCTTGAAGTTTGGTCACTACAAAGATACATAATACCAGCTTTTATATATAACTAATCAGAGATATCTATCCATTTAACGGAAGAACCATATTTATAGCCTTTATACGAAGATTTTAGAGGAGAAAATACAGACTGATCAATACCGCTGAATAGTTACTATCAACAACTCTGATGTGTTTATGCTTCTTGATCAAAATAAGTATAAGGAGAAGTTTGATAAAATCAAGACGGTCCTTGCGCTTACAGACATAGACTGTAAAAAGATATTTACCATTAATCGTTTGGATAATAAGGCTGATAGAAGTGCTTTCAAAGAGGTTTATATCAAGCGTGGCATCACAGGTGATGTTTATGGTGTTGAATAACCTCGTGAGTGTTATATGGCATATACGACAGAGAAAGCAGAGAAAGATGCTTTGAAGTTATATAAGCGAATGCTCTCTACTGATTATCAACATGCCATTGAGGTATTTTGTCGAGACTGGGAGCGTAGTGGTATCAAGAAATCATTAGAATTTTCAAAGAAAGTTCTTGCAGAAGGAAAGCCTCTGAACCTTCAGAAGAGTCTTACTTCAAATTAGAATATATCAATATGAAGCATTTTAAGTCTTATTTACGGTTTATATTATTCCTGCTTCTCACGGTTTCGTCCGTGAGGGCAGGCAATGCTGTTTCATGGGTTTCTATCAACCATGATCAGAAAACCGTTGAAGCAATGGTAGCTGCTTTATATACTGAAAATGAAACTGAGAAGGCTTCTAATGAGGCTCTCAATGAGATACTTGCTAATTACAAATCAGCAGCTCTTGCCTCTACTGGTATATATATGTCACCAGAAAAGATTTTCTACTGGGGTACTTATATGTTTCAGACCTGTGACGAGACTATCGAACTATGTAAGTTGTTTCAGTCAGTCTGTACTAATGGTAAACTCGGTTTTGAAGGTATCCGCTTTCGTGAGCTTGCTCCAGACTTAAAGAAGTTTGTAAATCCAGTGAAGATGGATTTAAAGAATTATGAGGAGAAACTCAATGACTTAACTTCTACAAAAGGTTTAGAGGATCTTGATGAGAATGATTTACAAGAAGCTCTCTATGACGTGGCACAAGCTGGCGTAAGCATTGCAGCCAGTGGTTGGCAGGGCGTAGATGATCTTGCTTTGAAACTTAATCCTCAGTCCAGGATTGTAAAAGCCCTGAAAATGAAATATACAGATGCCATGTATCTGTATGAAGGTTTTAGGGAAACACGTGAGCAGATGCAACGCCTTGCAAACATCAATGCTATTAAGAATACTATTCGTAACCTTATTGAAGTCAACGGACATGAAGTAGCAGACCGTATCTTTCATATTGCAGACTACAATGTGAATACCTATATGGCTGACTATGTAAGAAAAGAGTCGGATGGTTACTTCACTCAGCGTTACTATATCTATAGTGAAGATGCTGGGACTAAAGTTCTTTGCAACTATTCGCCTAAGCCCGATGATGATCGTGATAAGCCTTGGATTGGCTGGTTGCATTTTATTAGTCCAGAGGATAAAGTAGTCTGTCATATAATGACCCCATCAGAGGATGCTGCTGCAAGATCAACATCAGAGAGGCTATCTGGCTGGAGTCAAGCTTCAGTAGACAAATATAATATTGAGCATCCTGGTCATAATGCAACTATTACTTATTCTCTTTTACATGAGAACCTTAATGAGACTTACAAGCATTTATGGGGCAAAAAGCATACTAAGCGACACTGCTTTTATGGCTATGCTATTAAAGTTGTCGACATCTGGAATACAAAAAGCGTTGTCTATGATGCCGTCTTCGATAGTCGTACAATGAATAAGCAGGTCTTTGAGGAACAAATGAAGATAAAGCTTGCAGAACTCAATAGTGAAGGTGAGGAGGGTGTCTATAAGATTGGCTATGATGATCCTATCCCTTACCAGTCTGCTTCACCTTCAGAGTTAGCCCAAGCAAGCACAGCTACGTTTACTCTTGATTGTCAATCTGGAGAAAAGCTTGCATCCTCTTCTTTGTAATGGAAAGAGAACGGTGATCAGGGAAAGAGCCTAACTCCTTCCTCTATAAACTTTGCAATGGAAACGGAGTTGGACTTATCTTCTATGAAGAAGGACCTTAACGCTATGGACCGTCTTATAGAAGAAAATACCCAAGCTATGCGCCAAAAGAATCAGGAAATTGAATCTTTAAATAGTGAATATAAAAAGACGTTCACCCTTATGCAGGAGGAGTCACGTAGAGGTAACTATACCAAATATCAAGAATTACGTAAACAATTAAAAGATCTTGAAACAAAGATTCAAGCTTTGAAAAAACAATATAGTGACCTTGAGGTTGAGTCTTCTGTTTTGAAAGATAAGCGTGAAGAATTAAAGGATGACTATAATGATACTATCGATGGAGGTAATAGACTCCCTGCTATCATGAAGTCTCTTGAGTCAGCTTTTGGTCTTACATGGAAAGGTGATGGTCAATGGGATACAAGAGACGGTTCTTGTTACCGTTATACTCGTAAGGCAAACTATCGGAATCTTGGAGAGCTGACCTTTAAGGCAGAACTTACACTTTATTCAGGTCCAAAACATTTTATAGGTATTCGTATTCACAGAGCAAAGTTGAATATTGACTGGAAGCTGACAAATGAGAATCCTCATTCTGATGTCGTGGAGGTCATGCAGTTTAACAAAGAATGGTCAGATAAGGAAAAGGCTGATAAGGTTAATGACCGTATATCCTACTGGCTACAGAATAATTCTAACTGTACTTGTAGAGTAGAGTATAATAAGGAGAATAAGGATAGTCTCAATGATGTTGATGATGCAGCTCATCTACTCTGGGTTAGTGATCGCCTTGCTATAGCCAGTGAGATTGACAGTAGACTTTCAAAAATATATTCTGACTTACAATTTCTTTTAGCCCAAGTTTAACACCCACCTTCGCCTAATTGTTACTGTCACCGTACTTTCCTCGTTTTTCTTATGGGCTCTGTGTCCTACAAATTTTATTCTTTTTGAATGGTGAGTGTTTTAAGTTCAACTTATCGTATATCTGTTTTGCTTGCTTCGAAGGACTACTGCACTGGCGCATCTCGATGGTTTCACCTAATGGATTCTTCCCTTTTGTGGTGACGAGCTTTTGGGTACTCATACGTCGTACTATCTCGGTCCAGTAACAGGATTCTCCTTCTCGTTTTAATTGACAACGGATAGTGTTTACCACCCAGTAGGCTAATAAACCGAAGAAAAGGTGTGCGTCGCTTCGCTCATCTTTCTGATGATAGATTGGACGGAGGTTGAGATCATTCTTTAGTTGTCTGTTCGTACATTCTATCTCACGAATGAGATTGTAGTATTCCCATGTTACACACTCAGAAAGTGTCCTGACATTGCTACGGAGGAAATAGACTCCATGACCAGATTCCATTGCCGAGAGGTCTTTTATCTCCCAGTCTACACGTAGCATCTCCTTGGGCTTCTTCTCATTTTTTATGTAGCTTATCTGGTAGAACTTCGCTATAGAAGGGTACTTCTGTATGGCACGTCCTGTACGTTCAACAACCTTTTCATAGGTTTTTGTTCCACCTTTCTTGGAGATTCCATTGTTTATCCTCTGCAGTTCCATCTCAAAACGCTCTTTCCAAACCCTGTTCATGGACGACTCTGTCATAGCTTTCGAAGGAGATGTTATTTCGAGATAATAATCCTCATCATCCTCTGTCTTAACCTCTTTCAGCGTTATCTTCTGCCGACGGGCATCCATTACTGTAACGCTCTTGTTATCATCACTGAGCATATAGTCTTTCATTTTCGTACGGGATACGCAGAGATAATTGTAACCCTTTTTCTTTATTAACTCCAAGTTCTCTTCCGTGGCAACACCTGCATCCATGACAACGAGCGTATCCTTTGTTCTTGATGGATTCCTCTTTGCCAGCGTATCAATCATATTGGGTAGAGACTTGGGATCTGCTGTATTACCCTCTAAGATAGAAGAATAACGTATAAAACCTTCTTTATTGATACATAATGCAAGTACAAGTAGCTTACAGTCAGAGCGTTTTTCTTTTGAACGACCGAACTTGGCCTTGTTGCTGTTACGCTTGCTGCCCTCGAAATAGAAGTTGGTTAAGTCGAAGAGCATCAACTTGTTGTCTATATTAAAGAGAGCGTCAGTAATGCTGCACAGATGATGCTCTAACTGTTCCTTTAGTTCATATAATTTATCAGTGATTTTATACAGAGAATTGATTCCTGGTGTCCAGCCAGGAACTCCACTATAAAGTTCAGCGGCAGCCGAGTTATCGCGCAAATAATAATAAGATGAACGTTCAGAAACTGCATATACCGTGCGAACAATCAATGCTGACAAAGCCGTGTGTATCGCATTCTCCGTCCACCCGTTTTTGCGCAGAAAACCCTCTAATTGTAGCTTGTCTATTGTCTGCTTGCAGAGCCACTCTGCACCAACATTCCTTGCGTCAGTATAGTTTGCCGTCTCAAGGTCTATGTAGTTCTCATATTTTCTCAGCGACTTCTGCTCTTCCTTATTAAATCGATCGATTCCACCTTCTTTCTCCATACGGATCCACCATTCGTCAGCCTTTGCCTGTTCAATAGGAGTAAGACCGTCAAGATGTTCTTTGAAAAGCGAGGGTGTACTTCTATTTTTGAAGCGTTCGGTAAGAGCGTATGCAATTTTTCGAACCTGTACAGCAGTAAGTGAAGGTTCGAACCCGATATTCAACAGAATTAGCGAATGTACATGACCCTGCACATCACGATATGACTCCTTGATGCGATAATAAGGAGCCATGTCCCCTGTGGCAGGGTTGAATCGTGTCTGTACATTTGCGTGCATGAGTGCAAAGTAACAAAATAATTTTGATATGACTGTGTCCTACAAATCAGATTTTACTCCTCGTTACAATACCCTATACTTGATTATCAACCATTTATCAAATTGATACTACACAAAACATCCCGAAAATTTATGAAAAATAATTTTGCCGGTTAAACTTGGGTTAATGGTTTAGCAGAGGATATAGAGGAGGATATTTGTAATGAAATAATAACGCTTTTCTTAGATAAACGACCTATTATTAGGTGGTACTTAAATAGTTATTGGTGTCCGATAAAACTTTTTTGGAGTTATCTGTGTTAGATAAAATAGGCTTAAACTTATGATTTCATTAATTTATTTGGTTATTATAGGGCTTTCCTTGTCAAAATAAGCGCATTTTATAATGCTTACAGTTTAAAACTAAGAACCAAGCCCCTAGATAAGTAAAACGGCTGCAACACCGATGAATAAAGAGATACAGAACTTTCAGTTTATTTTTACCGGACAGCAATATTAAATAGTACAGAACAGTTAGAAATGGATATTGATGTAAGATTTGTAGATAGTCTGGATATTCACAATAAGATATGTGATTTCTTTACAGGTTTATCTTGCTTAATAAATGACAATATATTCTTATTAGACAATATTATTAAGGAAAAACCTTTGGTATTAATGATTTTCAAACCCCAAACATCACCTCAAATAATAGAAGATACTTTAAGTTTACAACAAGCTACTTAAACAGAACATTAAGTTTCTTCAGAAAACAAGTTAGTTATAATGTAGCATAAAAGAGGGGGATTACTTGGCATCTAACTAATGCCCTTTAAGGATTCTATATTACTCCGCACATATCGTGTTGCTGCTCCGCACGTATTGTGCTGTTGGTAAGCACTAAGCGTGTTGATGGCAAATCAGCTTGTAATTCATTATCAGAGTGAGCTCGGCTTATTGATAGAAGATAACTTTTGCTGTCACTTCTATCACTTTATATTCTCATCTAACTCATTAGTTTACAGAAGGATTACAAGATGTGTTGAAAGTGACAGCAAATTAAAACAAAACTATTCTTGTAAGATATGGAATAGTTTTGCTGTAACCTATATCGAAAGAATGGGAGATCTTAATTTCTTTCAAACATTAATTAATAGTACTATTTATTTCTCTCTTCTTTCAATATTAATTGCATACGAGAAACCTCATCAGGGTGCTCATCAGCAACATTTTTGGATTCAAAAGGACTGACAGTCATATCATAAAGTTGGGGAAAAGGAAGATTTCCTGTTTCAATCTTTGGTCCCCATTGAATCATTTTTGGTCCGTTACTTGGTTCAATGTACCGATATTGAGCGGTAAGCACTGAAAGGACATGTGTGTTAGATTGTCCAATTACATAGTTACGCCCCTTCAGGTCTTTACCAAGAAGGGTAGAAAGGTAGTCACGACTGTCAGGTGCACTACCTTTTGGAAATCTTGCTTGAACGAGTGAACCCAAAGAAGATAAAAGGTCAATCTGACTCACAAGTGCTTTAGACACCATTCCTCCCTTAATCTTACGAGGCCAAGATATAACTAATGGAACAGCTGTTCCACCTTCAAAAGCACTATATTTATTGCCACGGAAAGGACCAGCAGGGCTATGACCATTGAGGAGTTCTTCTGCACCATCCTGATATCCATCATCTACGACAGGTCCGTTATCGCTTGTAAGAATAACGAGTGTATTGTCATCTATCTTTAGTTCATGTAGTTTCTTCATTAACTGTCCGACAGTCCAGTCAAACTGAACGATAGCATCACCTCTCACTCCCATTGGATTCTTTCCCCGGAAACGCTTGTGAGGGAAGCGAGGAACATGAACATCATTTGTTGCGAAATACATAAAGAAAGGTTCTTTCTTATGGTTTTCAATAAATTTCACTGCGTGTACAAGTATTGAGTCGGCAAGGTTTTCATCCTTCCAAAGAGCCTTTCCACCACCTTTCATATAGCCAATTCTACCGATCCCATTAACGATAGACATGTCATGTCCATGACTCGAACGCATATTATATAGGAGTTCTGGATTCTTACGTCCTGTAGGTTCACCCTCAAAGTTTCGTACATAAGAGACTTCTATTGGGTGAGCTGGGTCATAGTTTGCAACCGAACCATTCTCTATAAAGACACATGGTACACGATCTGCAGTGGCAGCCATGATATAATGATAATCAAAACCAAGATCGCCTAACGACTCTGGCAAAGGTGCGTTCCAGTCTTGTTCGCCCCCCTTGTAACCCAGTCCAAGATGCCACTTTCCTATAGCACAGGTAGCATATCCACGACTCTTAAACATATCAGCCATCGT
The DNA here is from genome assembly GCF_018127925.1 of Prevotella melaninogenica. Lineage (NCBI taxonomy): Bacteria > Pseudomonadati > Bacteroidota > Bacteroidia > Bacteroidales > Prevotellaceae > Prevotella > Prevotella melaninogenica. The sequence goes on from NZ_CP072348.1 coordinate 567,757, forward strand.
AAATTGACTCGGTTTTATAATCATACCAGCATTACCAGCAGCTACATCTGTACCTTCTCGACGCCAAGCATATTCACCAGTAAGAAGCGAATAGCGAGAGGGAGTACTTGTTGCAGCGACTGCATGTCCATTCGTAAAACGTATACCTGACTGTGCGAGCTTATTAATATTAGGTGTTTGAACATTCTTGGCACCATAACACTCTAAATCACCATAGCCAAGATCATCAGCCAATATAATAATTACATTTGGCTTATCTGTAGTTGTTCCACGTGTTTGAGCTAAAGCTTTCTGACCTGTTCCGATTGCAGAAGACACTAAGGCTATTGTCAAGAGTTTTTGTTCCATTTTGTTTTTAGTTTCCAATTAGGTAAATATTTGGACTTTATAGATGTTATTTATGAGAGAATAGTATTCAAAATATACATTTTCTTTCCAAATTTAAACGACCACAAAGAAAGCAAAAATATTTGAATTAGTCAAATTTTTCAACGTATTAATTACCTCAACATCGTAGTCGAAATAGGGCTTGTCAATGTTAATAGAGTACATAAATAAAATACGTTTATTAACGCATAGCTGCTGTTTGTCGATAAATATAATACATTTGCATATAATTAATAAAAGTAAAATTAACAGTTTTGTTGATAAAAATATTGATAAAAAACTTGTAATGACGGAAAAAAGGATTATCTTTGCTGCAAAAAGAAAGGAAAGGAGGATTTATTATTTTTGAAAGGAATTTTATTATTTACTGTCTACGACCAGCCTTTTATTGGACAAGGTTCAATAAAGAAGAGAATGTTCACGATAACAATAATATCTAATTTTTTAGGCTTATGACGGAGATTTCACTTATAGCATTTGATGCTGATGATACACTGTGGGGTAGTCAGACCTACTTTAATACAGTGGAAAAAGTGTACTGTGAGATTCTTGCCCCGTATGCTTCTGCAGATGAGGTGTCCCATACTCTCCGCGCCACTGAAAAGGCTAACATACCACTTCTTGGTTATGGAAGTAAGGCTTTCATGCTATCACTAATAGAGAATGCGGTCAAAATCAGTCACGGAAAGGTAAAGGGCTATGATATCGGACAGATTGTTGAGGTAAGCAAAGAATTGTTGCGATTACCAGGTCATCCTTTCGATGGAGTTAAAACAACATTGGCAAAACTGCATGACACTGGTAGATATCGAATGATTGTATTTACAAAAGGAGAACTGCTTGATCAGGAAAATAAGTTTCAACGCTCGGGACTACGTCCCTATTTTGATGATATTGTTATTGTATCGGATAAAACACCAGATGCTTATACACGACTTTGCAAACAGTTTGGTGTAAAAGCTGAGCAAGTATTAGCGGTCGGAGATTCATATTCAGAAGATGTAGCTCCAGTATTAAAAATAGGAGGATGGGCGATTCATATTCCAAATTATATGGATAATGAGGGCAGATCATATCTTAATAAGATTCATCCACATTTGATAAGATTATCAAGATTCGCAGAACTGACTAATTTCTTGAGTCCTAACTCCAGGTTAATTGATGAGTGTAAGCTTTCATAACGTAGACTTCTGGCTAAAAAGAAGTCTATTTGGAAGTTACTAATTAGTAGCATATAGAAGGAATAAAGTCCTGTCATAATCAGTTAATAAATTATGGCAGGACTTTTCTTTATATATAGATGATAAGCAGTTTGATAGCTAATTACCTTATATTGTCGACATATTAATAGTGCTTTTAATCGTACACAAAGGTGAAAACCTTTTCTGCAGTTAACGTATTACCCACAAAACATGCTTTGTTAGCAATATACTCAAACTTCTTACGCTGTTTTTCATCAAATGAAGCCTTAAGATGAAAAGTTATCGGAATACGAGTAACTGTGAACTTTTCCATATCTTCTTCGCACTCACCAACTTCAGCATAACAGCCAGTGAAGTCTACACCTCTACGCTCAGCTTGCAAACCCATAAGAGTTAGAACACAAGCAGATAATGCGTTACCTAATAGTTGAACAGGGTTTTGATTTTCTCCAAGGCCACCAACTGCTTTTCCAGCATCTGTTGTTACGAGAACTCCCGATCTTACGTGTTTTGCCTCAACGCGTCCCTTCCCTTGATAAATTGCTTTCGTTACTACCATAATAGATATTCTTTAATTGTGAATCAAAATAATTCTTTATAACTGAATTGATATGACAAATATAATATATTATGTTGAGAATAGCAACTAAAAGGACCATTATTTATTGTCGGATTTAAAAGCATATGGAAACCATAAATACTCAATGCAACACAGAAGGGTTACAAATCGTGAAGTATTCTGGTGGTAGTGTAAAGAAAATGGTTGTTAAATAATAATGCGACTTTTTTTATTAAGGAGTAAGAATAAGGGCTCAAATCATTCATTATGATTTAAGTAGGCTTTCTTTTAGTGTGAGTAGATTTAATCATTAACTTGATTCAGGAACAAACTAATATATAAAGAGTCATTTTAACCCAAATTGGTCATTAGACCACAATATGTATAATTCTTCTTACTATAGTGTTGTTTCCTAACATCTTTTATTTTCTTATCGGTATCTTGTGTGTCTTTGTAACTTGACGTAGCCCGCTATGCCTGCGTTACAAAGCCAAACAATCTGCTCGATAATAAAACAAAATATGTTTAGCCTCTAATGGCCGATTTGGGTTAAAGTACTCCTACAAAAGCATGAATCCCGGCTCCATAAGGAGACCGGGATTATGTTGTTTGTTTGGAATAGTTGTTTGTTTGTTTCGCTTTAAGCTTCTGGCTTTACAGTCTTAGCAGCGTAAACTTCCTCTGAAAGGACAGAAACAGTACTCTTATTGTACTTGCCCTTGTGGAAGTAAACAACACCGTCTGCAAGTGCATACAATGTGTCGTCCTTACCCTGTGCAACGTTCTCGCCTGGGAAGTGCTTGTTACCGCGCTGGCGAACGATAATGTTACCTGCGATAATCTTCTGGCCACCCCAGATCTTAACACCTAAACGCTTTGAAGCTGATTCGCGACCGTTCTTAGAACTACCTACACCTTTTTTATGTGCCATTCTTAAGTCCTCCTTGTTAAGCGTTAATTGATTTAATTTCTACCTGAGTGAAGTGTGAACGATGACCGTTCTTCTTTCTGTAGTCCTTACGACGTTTCATCTTGAAGACAACTACCTTGTCGCCTTTTACGAGAGGAGCTACTACCTCAGCTACTACCTTTGCGCCCTCGACAGTTGGTGCGCCTACTGTGACTGTTCCGTTGTTATCAACCAACAGAACCTTGTCAAACTCAACAGCCTTGCCTTCTTCCGCATCTTTGATGTGGTTTACGAAGAGCTTCTTGCCCTCCTCAGCCTTGAACTGCTGACCGTTAATTTCTACAATTGCGTACATTTTTTATTGTAAACGGGTTTGTACCGCTGGGCGGCTGAGCATCTATCCAGCACTTATTCTGAGCCCAAAACGGCATAATCGGTTGCAAAGTTACTAAAAATTAATGTTATGTAACATAATAATAAATGATAATTCTTGCCTAATTAACAATAATTAGAGCATTTATAGCACATAAAGTTACTTTGATATGGAATCAGTCAATAAAATAAGACATATGATGTATGATAAATACACTTGATGATTTCTTGTCAATATAACCAAGTATACGCACATAAAAGAAGCTACCTTCAAGTTTGATTGAAAGTTTCATAGAATATGATTAATGCCAAAAACTTATAACATTACTACGCATACTAAGCGTTGTTCAAGGAAACTCCATAGATGTTACAAGCTTTAGTAATTGTCATTTATATCTCATATCAAAGGAGCTATCGTCTAAATTATCAAGTTGACGTTCATCCTCTTGATAAACATTATCAAGATTAAACTCTTGTTCGTTGTGCATCTTTGGTTTACGTTTCATAGTTATATTCCTCCATAGAGTAGCTCCGCCGTAAAGCATACCTCTTATTATAATTGATTTAGGATACGGCAAGTCCTTGTTATCTTGTTTACAAATATATAAAATATAATTGATAGTTTCGTCAACAAAAATGATTTTCTTTATTGTTTTTTCTATTGTAAAGAAGGTTTAGGGTAGGGCAGAAGGAATATGAGTCTTTCGTTATTAGTAAAAAGTTAAGCGTAATAAAAGTAAATGGCAAGCATTATATTTGCACATTAAATTGGAATATAATAACTTTGTATCTACTGAATCACAATTAATGATGTTATGGACAAGAAAAAGCAACGTAATGATGAAGATATGAAATGGAGTATACTTGCATCCGAGCAACTTATTAATCGACCTTGGATGAAGGCTCGTCGTGATACTGTTCAGTTACCAAATGGAAAGATCTATGATGAGTATTATGTACTTTCATATCCAAAGTGGATTAATGTAATTGCTGAGACAGAAGATGGGAAACTTATCTTGGAACGTCAATATAGACACGGACTTGGCGTCGTGTCAACAGAGATTTGTGCAGGAGTAGTAGAAGAAGGAGAGGCTCCGCTACATGCAGCACAACGAGAATTAGAAGAAGAAACTGGGTACACTGGTGGTAAATGGGAAGAGATTATGACCATAGCTCCTAACCCAGGAGTTATGGATAATCTATGTCATTGTTTCTATGCTCGTGGCGTAAAAAAGACAAACAAGCAGCATCTTGATGAGACAGAAGACATAGATGTTTTTCTTTGTCCTAAGGAGGAAGTAAAACAAATGTTATTACGTGGTGAGTTTATTCAAGCATTAATGGTAGCTCCATTATGGAAATACTTTAGCATCAAAGATTGATTTAATTTCAAACATTCTAATAGATAAGAACATGATTACAAAAGATAGCATTGAGGCTGCCTATTGCTTTTTCCATCAGAAGTATCAAGTTTACGCATTCTCAAACAGCGAACGACAGAAAGATGACATCGAATATGCCATCAGTTCATATGTAGATGGGATGAGTCCAGAACTATACAAACTGTTAGCTAACGGTCGAGAGGAGTTTCTTCTAACACATAATAGATTTGCTGAAGATATGCAAGAAGCTATTAAAACACTATCCAATTTGTCTCTTTAGTCTTCTAATCAGCCAAATGTAGGCTGGAATAAGGAATATATCTGCCATTATCCATGCTACTGGGTCAGCATAACAAACACCTATCCATGCCAAAGCGGGTACTAACCAAATACTCACACCGCAGCGTGCTATCATTTCCATAACTCCACTCATCATACTCAAGTTACTATATCCAAGACCTTGAATACTGTATCGAAGAATGACGAGAACTCCCAATGAAGGATAGAACCAGTTTGAAATACGCATCAATTGTGCTGCATTTTCAATTACTTCCTGTTCATTTCCATTGACAAAAATCATCATCATTTTGTCTGCAAAAGGATAGATAATAATAACTGTAAGAACGAAATAAGCCATCATTATCCACATTGCATCATTCACACCAGTTTTTATTCGCTGAAGTTTCTTTGCACCAAGGTTTTGTCCACAGTATGTTGCCATGGCTACACCTATATTTTCAAGTACACAAGTGAAAAGGTATTTAATACGAATAGCCGCAGTAAATGAAGCAACATAAACTGTTCCTAAAGCGTTATTTGCACTTTGAAGCATGATAATACCAATAGAGGTAATAGAGAATTGTAGCCCCATAGGTATACCATTGTTCAGCAGAATACTTATTTTTTTGTTATCAAACTGACGTTCATCGCCGATAGGTACGAGGATTGTCATGTGTCGTTTGATAAACCACCAACATAATGATGATGCAAAAACCTGACTGAGGAAAGTTGCTATGCCAGCTCCTTCAACTCCCATTCCCAGTAACAGAATAAAAACAATATCAAGAAAAATGTTTAAGAAAGAGGATACAAGAAGAAAGTAAAAAGGCTGCTTAGAATTACCTAATGCTCGTATCTGACCAGATAAAAGATTATAGGCAATAGTGAAAGGGATAGTGCAAAACTGCAGAAAAAGAAAGATATAAGCATCATGAAAAACATCTTCTGGCGTGTTAACCATTCGTAGAATCTTATCACATAGGAAACAAGAAAGTAACGTGATGACTATGGCTAAAACTAAAGCAATACGCATAGCGTTGCTAACATAACAACGCATTTTATGGTAGTCCTTTGCTCCAAAAGCTTGTGCTACAGGTATAGCAAAGCCTGCACATGAACCATTACAAAAGCCCATGATGAGGAACATAATACTACTTGATGCACCCACAGCAGCCAATGCCCCTACACCTATCCATCTTCCTACTATTGCAGCATCAATAATTAGATACATTTGCTGCAATATATAACCAAGAATGAGGGGTATTGCAAATTTCAAGATAGCACGTGAAGGAGCGCCTTCTGTCATGCTTTCTATATGTTGTGTTGTTTCTTCTGATGCCATTATCCTTTTATAACCCCTCAATTATAAAACTGTGAACTTCCTAATAACTGTGTTTGTTATTGTTTCTTTGAGGCAAACTCAACCTTAATATTTTTATAGCCCATAGAACGGAGGAACTGAGTAAACTGTTGCTTAGCATTTTTTTCAGCTGTGCTAATATTCTCAATTGTCATACAACGAGCTAACATCTTTTTATAGGCGCGATTATAGAGTTGTTCACGATCAGCCGAAGTCCAGTCTCCTTTCTCAAAAAATGAGCGTGACTTTGCCTCGTCGATAAAGTTAGTGTCAAGTAATCCAATAGGTGGCAACTTTGCAACGATAACACTGTCATTCTCAACACGAAGCCAATGAGGTTCTGCCTGATGTAAGTCAACACCTAAACGAACCGTACCATAATAGATACGCACAAGTTCTGAATCAGAGAAGAAGCCACGACTCACCGTATCTATGAGTTCTTCATCATTGATTGCAAGAAATTCCCACTGACCTATATCTTGTATTTGTTGTATCTGTGTTGGCGTTATATCAATACGCTGGTCAGCAGATATACTTATCTCATTGGATGAATTAAACCAGTAAAACAGACCGCCACAAATACTAATGATGATTAAAAAGGTCAGCAGACAGCCTTTATTAAAGGATAAGAAACGACTGAGAAGTCCTTTCTTATTCGGCTTAATATCATTCTTCTTTTGCTCTGTTATTATATTTTCAGGTGTTCTTGTTTCCATTTTCAATCCTTTTTATTTACTTCAATCACCTGCCCTAAATCCTTAAGAGTAAACTTTTTGCGGAATGAGACAGTTATGTCAGATTCTTTATAACCCATAGCAGTAAAGATCGGAACAAGCTGTCGTGCAGCACTTTCTTGTGCCTGTTCGATGATACCCATCTGTGGTATAGAAGCTATAATCTGTTTTCTTCCTTGTGCCTCATAACTTGTAAGTTCAGCATCCGTAAAGTTATGACGTGTCAGTGCCACATATTCCTTCACCTCCTTATGATTAATCTTTGTTGAAGTAAGAACAATCTTTGGATCGGGTAGGGTAATGAGAAGTTCCTTACCTTGGCGTTGAATATTCTTATCACTAAAACCAGATAAGTCTATGTAGGCCTTCAATGTAGCGTCCATTGGGATTGCAATTCGACGGTCGCCTAATGGTAAAGTCACGCTGAAGTCTTGTTTCATGAACGAGCCAGACAGTTTCATCTTATCATCATGAGTGATAATCTTATGAATACGATATTCTGTCGTGTAAAGTCGTGAACATTGCTGTACCTGTGTTACCAGCATTGGAATCGTATCAATAACCTTTGCAACTGGCTCTTCAGTATTTTTTTTATCAGTACAAGCCACTGTCAGCAATGAAAAAAACGACAGTAGGAGGGCGAAATGTTTCATTCTAAATCTTTATAATTATCTGCGCAAAGATACAAAAAACACATGATAAAACACTTACTTGACTAATAAAAAGAAACAAAAAGGTAGAGTAGGGGGATAAGTAAACCTTACGCGTTGATGATAATTGTAAACAAAAACTTGCCCCATTACACCAAGAGTGGTGACAGGGGCAAGAAAACGAAAATTAAATTAATAAATTAAAAAGTATTGCTATTGATATCACATCAAGGGCATATCTCTAAAAACATGAAAAAAATTAATTCAGAATCTTTCAAAACCGAGTTTGTTTCCAAATCTGTTCTGTTAACCCAAAACCTTTCGCATTCAATGAGGGTTAAACGGTGTCTGGTACAGGTCCATTTTCCTCTTCTTTCTTTTCCTTTTCCTTTTTCTTCTTGTCTTTCCCTGCCTCTTCTGTCTTTCTCACCGATTCGTAGGAATTTACGGCAAGCTCACGTTTCAATTCTGTTCCAGGCGTAAAGACCACACGAGGCTTAATCGTCTCGGTCTTAAAAGCTTTTTCTGTTTCTGATCCTTTGCTCGCCAGTGTGACACGCATCGAGCCAAACTCGCCCAATTGAATGCTGAAACCATCACGGAGATAATGGGGCAAGCAATCAATAAAGTTATACAACACGTTCGACACATCACCACGTGTCAAGGACGAACGCCCCGCAATGTCACGCGCAATGTCGTCGAGCGACTTATGCCCAAGATTAACAGGGTTAGCATAAAACTTTACTTCCTCCCGCTTCTGCGGATTTTTCTTTGGTACTAAACGAATTTTCATAATTCTTCGTGTTTAAAGTTATACATTAGATTTTATTTATCATAGCGTAGGGCAGCACGCTTCAGCAGCTTTCTTTGCGCCTCTTCATGCTGCCCCATTCTATTTTCTTGGTTTGTTTCCTGCCTTTCATCGTCTCTTCTTCCTCCTTTCAGCACCCTCTTCCCGCCAGATACGTATTCCCTTGCTGCGCAATGCGTATCTACGTGCCGTTAGATGCGGTGAGCGTTGCTGCTAAATGCGGTGAGCGCTGCTGTTAGATACGCATCTAACAGCTGCGCAATGCGTATCTATAAGTAGCTAAATACGCATCCGTCAACACGTAGATACGGTGAGCGCAGCGACGGAATACGCATTCAGCAGAAATCCTGTCTGTTAGGCACTCCCCCCCTTTACTTCCCTTCGGTCAGTGACCGTTGGTTCGGGGGGGACCGGGGTGGGGTCTTACGGCGGTTCTTTTGGTGTCGCCTTTTAGAGGGCGACACCTATAAAAGGCAATCGCGAGGACTACTGAAGCGCCTCCGCCCTGAACCCGAAGCCGCGGTTGCTGTTGTACACGTAGACGCGACCACTGCCGAAGTACAGATCGTACGCGTCGTAACTGTCCCATGGGTAAGCACTTGACGACCAATAGTAGCCAACGTTGCCAACACGGTACAGCTGACCAGAGTTGTAGTAACCCAAGGCGGGCAGGTAGAAATATTTGTTTGCATCGGCTGCTGATGGGACACCTGAGTTGATGCTACTGCTGTTGTTGTTGTAGTTCTTCCATGTTGTACGCAAGTCGGTTGTATTATCGGCGGATTTCTCGGTGTCGTAATGATGCTCGGCTTGTAATACAGACTTCTTCTTAAACCACATGCCACCTTTATATAAATGACCCATGGTAGTCCAAAGTTCGTCTGCGTCCCAACGTGGTTCGCCGTACATACAATACCAAGACATCTCGTTTGCGTTTGGAAGGTCTTTACATGATGCGTGGGTAGCTGGATTACTTACGCCATAACCTGGGTAATACTCGTTGTAGTAACGTGAGTCAGCGTTGCTCTGGGGGTAATTTGATGAACTGCTACCGTTTAATGTTGGCTGACCTGTGTTTCCTGACAAGTGCTTTGTCCATTCGTAACCGTACCAATATTGATTCTGTGCGTCCCACATATAATAATGGTCGCCGAGGTAGTTCTTTACGTCAAGATTAGCAGTAATGTTGTAATACTTGTTCTGGTCGTAGGTTGCTGATGATAATGTCTTGGTTATAGTTCCCTCTGTACCTGTTGCAACGTCCTTAACCCAATAACGTATCTTTAGTATGTGGGTACCAGGCTTTATTACGACGTATGCACCGTTGGTAGCTGCGCTTGTAGCGTTATTGGTTAAAGGGAAGCCGTTAGGGTATGTTCCGCTACCACCTGTTGAAATAATAATCTGCTTGCCTGTACCAGTGCCTGTTAGTTCGCCTGTTGTTGGGTCGAGCGTGTAAGTACTGGTAATGTCATTGTCAGAATTTACCTCTACCTTAGTCAAGTAACAATTATGCAAAATTGTGTTGCTGGTACGTGGCAAGAAGAGAAGATAAGCTGCCTTGTGGTCGAGTGTAAAGTTAAATTTACGCTCGCTCGCTATGCGTGTTGCTGTTGCCATACCACAATCGCCTGATACACCAAAATGAGCGGTGCTGTTTGGCTCTGCCTGACTTTGGTTTGCAGCGATTGTTACTTGATCCTGATTGCCATTCTTACCAGGGTAATAAACTTCGTAAGACATGTGAGCTGTGTATGTGCCAGGTACTTTGAACTTAAAGTAAGCAGTTTTATCTGTTGGCGAATTGCTACTTGCGTTCCAAGTGCCGTTATCGTCCTTTACGTATATCTTATCGCCTGCTTCCCAAAAGAATTTACCGTCACTTTCCATAGATGTACGGGTTGTTGGGTCACCTGTTGAGAAAGTTGTTAGTCTTGCATCGTAATCTTTGCCATTTTGGTTCTGCGCTATTTCCTCATTGGCACAAGAAGCAAATGCCAAACCTATGCCGAACGTAAGCGCCAAGGACTTTAATCGTGATAAGAATGAATGTTGTTTCATTGTTTTCTTCATTTTTCGTTGTTCTTTTAGTTTATTACTTTTTGTTAGTCTTTCCATGATGGAGTTTCGTCCTCGCCTTCGTCCATCCAATCAAATGCCTTCTTTGCATCTCCTGATGTGCCACCTGATTGTGCAGGATTATGCTGACCAGGATAAGACGTATCCATCAAATAAGTGGTTTCACTTACCTGAACTATTTCACACTTTGGTGCAGAATAGTTCTTCTTTTGTTTCTTTTTATCCATTGTTTTATCAATTAAAATAGTTATTATTTCGTGCTTAATTTCTTTTATTTCGTTTACATAGGGACACAAAAAAGCGAACAAAGGAAACTCCGAAAAGTCCTTTGTTTACAGGGGTTACACAGCACACATCGCGCGCGTATGCGTGAAGAAAAAGTGGGGAGGTTAGGCCTGGCCTATATATGAGAGAGAGAGAGAGAGAGAGAGTACAAAATTATTTGGAACTACCAAATAATTTGCACTATTTTTTTTGTCTTTCTTCGTTAAAGAATTTAATGCAGCACAAATAGAGCCTACACCTTTATTTCCTAAGGTGCAAACTTTTACTGAATTAATATTCTTGATGACGCTCATTGTTATTACAAGTTAATTTTAATTTAACTGGGCGCAAAGGTAGTGAGAATATATGAAACAAACAAGAAAATAGCAAAAAAATAAAAACATTTGTCTCTCCTTGCTCTACGTTACCTTATTAAATAGCAAACATCTTTGCAGAGGGCTTGAATAATGAGGCTAAATCCGTTATCTTTTCTTTGTATCTTCGCCTTTGGTTTAAAACGATAGCTTGGGTCTCTGACGAAATATCACACAGAGAAATAGAGAGTACGGAGGGTTATCAAAACAAAGTTCTGGTAGGCACGGAGGCACCGTCGGTGCGTGGAGCATCGGAGGAAGTATGCCAGTTTTATCAGAGACTCTATACCCAAAGCATTTATCTCAGAAGTTATCAGGAATCTGTATGCTACACCTCTGTGGCATTGCCTTTACCTCCGTCCCCTCTGTGACTCTGTGTGCCTTTGATATAAGACTTTTAGTTTATCACTCCATATTTCGGAAGAGCCATGTTTTAGATTCGAGTTGCATGAAAATTATTTGCAGACGGAGGTTAATAGGAGGATAATTTGTAGAAGACGAGAGACATGGTAATGGATAGACAGGATATTTCTATTTCATTAAATAAATATTTGATAACGCCCTATCCTCATAATAACCGCTTAAAAGGAAAATTAGAAATATAACCTATAGGAACAGGTTTTAGATAATAAAAAATCATATTCGACAATTTAAAAGATGCTTTTCTGCATAATTGACGTTTTTTTTCGTACATTTGCAGCATAATAGTAAATTAGAAGTATTTGGGACAACCATATATGGAATCATTAAGAGAGATATTTAGAATCGGTAAGGGACCATCGAGTAGTCATACGATGGGACCACAGCGTGCAGCAATAATCTTTGCAGAACGTCATCCAGAAGCAGCAAGATTTGAAGTTACATTGTATGGTAGCTTGGCTGCCACAGGCAAGGGCCACATGACAGATAAGGCCATTATTGACGTACTAAAACAAATAGCACCAGTAGAAATAGTATGGGAACCTTCGGTTTTCCTTCCTTATCATCCTAATGGCATGTTGTTTCGTGCCTATAATAACAGTCAAGATCTCTTAGACGAATGGACTGTATACAGTGTTGGAGGTGGTGCTTTGTCAGAAGGAAAGGCCACAGACGACTACTTCCATAAGGAGTCTGTCTATGATTTGCATACACTTAAAGATATCCAAACATGGTGTGAGCATCATGGACGTGGTTATTGGGAGTATGTAAAACATTGTGAGGGAGATGATTTATGGGACTATCTGCGTGAAGTTTGGAAAACAATGCAAGCTGCTGTTGAGCGTGGTCTTGACAGTGAAGGAGCCTTACCAGGTCCATTGAACCTTGCTCGTAAAGCACCTAATTATTATATAAAGGCACGTGGATATAAGCCTTCTTTACAGAGTCGAGGAATGGTTTATTCATACGCTTTGGCAGTTAGTGAGGAGAATGCCTCTGGTGGTACGATTGTGACCGCACCAACTTGTGGTGCCTGTGGCGTTGTTCCTGCAGTTTTATATCACCTGTCAAAGGGGCATGACTTTTCTGAAACTAAGATATTGCATGCACTTGCAACAGCAGGTCTTTTTGGTAATATAGTAAAATATAATGCTTCTATTTCAGGTGCCGAAGTAGGCTGTCAGGGTGAAGTTGGTGTAGCATGTGCAATGGCATCAGCAGCTTCTTGTCAGTTGTTTGGTGGTAGTCCATCTCAGATTGAATATGCTGCAGAAATGGGTTTGGAGCACCATTTAGGTATGACATGTGACCCCGTGTGTGGTTTAGTACAGATTCCTTGTATTGAACGTAACGCTTTTGCAGCTTGTCGTGCATTAGATGCTCAGCTTTATGCATCCTTCAGTGATGGTAGCCATCGCGTTTCATTTGACCGTGTTGTAGAGGTTATGAAGCAGACTGGACATGATATTCCGTCTCTTTATAAGGAAACAAGTGCTGGAGGTTTGGCAAAGGATTATCAGATGTAAAGCTTATTTGTCAATATTACATCTGTCTGATACCTATCAAAGAAGATATATAGATGCTCTTAATGCTCAGTAAACGTTTTACCAGATATTGGTAAAAGCATTTACTGAGCATTGTTTCTTATAATAAGAAAGTTAATTAAGGACTCATCTATCTTATTCATATTAGAGTCTTTTAAACCTATGGACATATTGAAAGAAAATAAAGACTATGCCATTTTATTAGACTTATTCATTTGCAGATAATCTAATTTAAGGTGCTATTAAACAATAATCAACATTCCTTTATAGGGTTATTTCTGTTAGTAATAATGGTGAAACCAATAATTTAACGAGCAATTTACTATTTTTCTTGCTTAATCATTCAGATTGAGCAATTAATTTTGTATATTCGCATTCGGCTTGTTTATTTTATAGCTAACATAAATATAGATGCAGATAGAATGACGAAAAACAATAGAAATATTTATGGTCAGAATTCTGTGAGTAGACTTTTCAAATATCTAAAGATATCAGATTTATGAAAGAATTAATATGCCCTAACTGCCATAAGGCATTTACTGTTGACGAAGCAGACTATGCTTCTATCGTTAATCAAGTAAAGAATACAGAGTTTAACGAGGAGGTTAACCGTCGTATAGCTGAGCTTCATGAGCAGCACAAGGCAGAACAAGCCTTAGCAACTGCAAAGACAGAACAAACCTTTCAGCACCAACTTTCTAAGAAAGAACTTGAACTTGGTGCCAAAGATGCTGAGATTGAACGTCTGAAGAGTGAGAAAGAAAGTGAACTTACAAAGCTAAAGAGTTCATTCTCAGCCGAGATAGAGGTGCTTAAAACACAGTTAGAAAACATTGCAACTCAGAAGAAGAATGAGATGATGATTGCTTTGGCAGAGAAGGAGCAGCAGATATCTAAGCTTAACTCTGTCATAGAACAAAATGAAAATAAGTTGCAACTTGTACTCATGGAGGAACGTAGTAAAGCTCAGAAAGAGGTTCAAGCAAAGGACACTGAAATCTCTCAGCTTCGTTCTGCAGTAGAATTAGAGAAGCGTGAAGCACAACTTCATGAGGCATCACTCATCAAACATCATGAGAATGAACTTCGAATGAAGCAGGATTTAGTGGACTACTATAAAGACTTGAAGACCAAGATGTCTACCAAGATGGTTGGTGAAACGCTTGAACAGCATTGTAGTATAGAGTTTGACCAGTATATCCGACCAATGATGCCTACTGCTTACTTTGAGAAAGACAATGATGCAAGCGATGGTACAAAGGGAGACTTCATCTTTCGTGCGGAAGAAGATGGTACGGAGTATATCTCTATCATGTTCGAAATGAAGAATGAAATGGATACTACTGCCACAAAACATAAGAACGATGACTTCTTGAAAAAGCTTGATGATGACCGCAAAAAGAAAGGTTGTGAGTTTGCTGTTTTAGTCAGTCTTCTTGAAGCTGATAATGAACTTTATAATACTGGCATTGTAAACAAGAGTCATCTGTACCCAAAGATGTACGTTATTCGTCCACAGTTCTTCGTTCCATTTATTAATCTTCTTGTACAAACGTCAAAGAAGAGTTTAGAATATAAGAAGCAACTTATTCTTTCACAGAGCAAAGAGGTGGATGTCACCAACTTTGAAAATAAGATTGAAGACTTCAAAACTAAGTTTGGGCGACATTATGAGATGGCATCTAAGAAGTTTAATGATGCTATTAAGGATATTGATGCTACAATTATAAAACTTCAAAAGGTACGTGAGGAACTTTTAAGTAGTGAGAATAATCTTCGTCTTGCTAATAAAGACACAGACGATCTTACAATACGTAGGCTAACGTACATGAATCCTACGATGAAAGCTAAGTTTGACGAAGCCCGTAAGAATAACCAGAATATAACAGAATAATTACAAAAAAGCATATCACAATGAAATTAGCAGAGGCATTAGCTATTCGTAAGGATACACAAAAAAGAATAGAACAGCTTAAAAGTAGAATACTGAATAATGTTCGAGTACAGGAAGGAGATTCTCCATCAGAAGAACCTGAGGAGTTGATGAAAGAAATGGATGCTTGTCTGAATACTCTTTTCGCTTTAATATTCAAGATTAACAAGACAAACATGAATACTATTAGTGAAGGGCGGACTATTACAGAAATGATGGCAGAACGTGATATTCTCTCTATGCGTATTACGTCACTTCGAGAAATCTTTAATAAAGCGTCAGAATCTCAGGAGCGTTACAGCCGTTCTGAAATCAAAATGGTAACAACTATAGATATCAAGCCTTTAGGTAAGAAGATTGATGACTTATCTAAGCAATTACGCGAACTTGATATGAAGATACAGACACTAAACTTCACAACTGAACTAATGGAGTAATCTTTATAAAGAATATAAGAAGATTAAAGAAACATTTTAAGGTGTAGTCTTATTATGTTGTAGGTGTGAGCTAAAAAAACATTACATCAGAGTACGGGGTTTCTGAGGATTTATTTGCAGGTTGCATTTCCCAGCATATAATGTCTAAAAAGACTGGTACGGTGTACTTTGCATTTTGCATATAGCATTACCATTAGCTGACTATAACATATTTGACGAGGGTGGGATAGGGAATTTTTCTGGCTCTTCCGTTAAATGCGTAGACTCCTATCATGCAGTGCATATAGTCTTAATTTGAAGTATTCTTCATTTCTGAACCCATATATCTGTCTTTTCAAAACTTTTATTTTGTTGTTAATTCCTTCTATTGTTCCGTTTGTTATATAATGGTCATACCATGCTAATATGTATGTCTTGTATGCTCTAATAGTTGACGCCATTTTCATTAATGGTTGTATTTTGGATTCTATAGCTTGCTTTACCCATTCATCCAACACAGCTTTAGCCTTTTGCTTACTACACTGATTCCATATTTCCTTAAGATCTTCTTTGAGATAATAGGCAATCATTAGCGGACGGTTTAGGCTTAGTGCGTTCTCCAGTCTATTTCTGTGTGCATGATCAAAGATATCATTTCCATTTCTGAGTAACAACCAACGTGTTCCTTTGATTACTTTACGCTTGTTGATGTCCTTTTCCTCATGCTATAACTGTCTCCTTAGCAAGTCCAGCTTTTCGTTCATAAGCTTGGTTACATGAAAGTGGTCTACTACAAGTGCTGCATTGGGAAGATGCTCACTTACAGCTCGTGTATATGCGGCAGAAAGGTCTGTACATACTGCTTGTATATGCTCTTTGTCTTTGCCGAGCCGTTCCCAAAATCCATCAAGAGCATTCTTGCCATTACCATCACCGACATAAACAATATGACCATTATCCAAATCTACAACTATGGTCTTGTATACATGCCCCTTATGAGTGGCAAACTCATCAATGGAAATACGCCTTAACATGGAAAGGTCTGGGTTAGAGTAATTTGACTGTAGAAACTCCATCTGTATATTACGTACTACATCCCAGGATACCTGTAGGAACCATGATATATCTTGAATTGTTGCAAAGCGAGACAGGTCAAACACCATATTTGCAAAAGCTATAGTGTGCCGACGTTTTCCTTTCGCAAAGTCGATGTTTTCTTGTTTGATACAGCCGCAGTCGTGACATTGAATACGATGTACACGCATGTCCAGATAGGTCTTGCTCAGACCTATGGGAACACTTACAAAGCGACGAATATGACTGCCGTTACGATTAATATTATGACTTCCACATACAGGACAACAAAGTTTTTCCTTTGGAGTTTGGATTTCTAAAACTAAGTTATTACCTTCGTAGCGCAGATTCTGACAATCTTGTTGGGAGACGCCTAAGGCGTTTTGCATTATGCTGGTATTCATGTTCTTGAAGTTTGGTCACTACAAAGATACATAATACCAGCTTTTTATATATAACTAATCAGAGATATCTATCCATTTAACGGAAGAACCATTTTTCTTAAGTGCTATTGCTGAATTTAAATTCTAAGATTAAACATAAAGCAATAGATTCCTAATTTTTGAGAAAACAAAAATTCTCATTATAACATTAAACAAACGAACGCTACGATACCTTTAGCGGACCTATAAGAGAAAGGTACACTCTTTTCTAAGAATCAGTTTTGGTAACTTTCATTCAAATTTCATGATATATTGAAAGTTAGTAACATAAATCATTGAAAGTCAGAATCAGATGATAAAGTAGGGATTTATATGATTTTATAATTTGACAGTGAGTTACAAGTTATCTATTTATCATAATATTCATTATATATTAAGCATATAAAGAGATATTAAAAACCATTAGGCGTTAGTTATATTCTTACTTATAAAATTAGTAATCAAAGAGAAAATAAGTCTGTTTGCATAACAGAAACTATACAAATAAGCTAAAATGATAAAATAAGAAACAAAAAAACAGCTTCAAATAAAAATGAATAACTTTAAAACTTAAGAAATAAATCGTTTCTAAATATCATGTCATACTAACCTAATTAAAACATCTTTGTAAATAATTTTCACCCATTGCTTTTTAATTGAAGTTAAATTAGATGTCAATTAAGGCTTAATTGACTTGCTAAAGACGCCCTTTTGCAACCTTATTAACGCCCTTTTGAAGTCCAACTAAGCACCTTTTCTTTTGCTGTTTTGTAACTTGTTGAGGTTTAAATACTTACAAAGGACGTCCAGAATAGCATTTTTGAACATTATAAATGACTATTTTCAAGAATTAGTGTAAAGTTTTGTACACGACGAAAGTACTAAAATTCTAATTATTTTATGGTTCTTCCGTTAAATGGATAGATATCTCTGATTAGTTATATATAAAAAGCTGGTATTATGTATCTTTGTAGTGACCAAACTTCAAGAACATGAATACCAGCATAATGCAAAACGCCTTAGGCGTCTCCCAACAAGATTGTCAGAATCTGCGCTACGAAGGTAATAACTTAGTTTTAGAAATCCAAACTCCAAAGGAAAAACTTTGTTGTCCTGTATGTGGAAGTCATAATATTAATCGTAACGGCAGTCATATTCGTCGCTTTGTAAGTGTTCCCATAGGTCTGAGCAAGACCTATCTGGACATGCGTGTACATCGTATTCAATGTCACGACTGCGGCTGTATCAAACAAGAAAACATCGACTTTGCGAAAGGAAAACGTCGGCACACTATAGCTTTTGCAAATATGGTGTTTGACCTGTCTCGCTTTGCAACAATTCAAGATATATCATGGTTCCTACAGGTATCCTGGGATGTAGTACGTAATATACAGATGGAGTTTCTACAGTCAAATTACTCTAACCCAGACCTTTCCATGTTAAGGCGTATTTCCATTGATGAGTTTGCCACTCATAAGGGGCATGTATACAAGACCATAGTTGTAGATTTGGATAATGGTCATATTGTTTATGTCGGTGATGGTAATGGCAAGAATGCTCTTGATGGATTTTGGGAACGGCTCGGCAAAGACAAAGAGCATATACAAGCAGTATGTACAGACCTTTCTGCCGCATATACACGAGCTGTAAGTGAGCATCTTCCCAATGCAGCACTTGTAGTAGACCACTTTCATGTAACCAAGCTTATGAACGAAAAGCTGGACTTGCTAAGGAGACAGTTATGGCATGAGGAAAAGGACATCAACAAGCGTAAAGTAATCAAAGGAACACGTTGGTTGTTACTCAGAAATGGAAATGATATCTTTGATCATGCACACAGAAATAGACTGGAGAACGCACTAAGCCTAAACCGTCCGCTAATGATTGCCTATTATCTCAAAGAAGAGATCTTAAGGAAATATGGAATCA
The DNA here is from genome assembly GCF_018127925.1 of Prevotella melaninogenica. NCBI lineage: Bacteria > Pseudomonadati > Bacteroidota > Bacteroidia > Bacteroidales > Prevotellaceae > Prevotella > Prevotella melaninogenica. Next base: position 586,858 of record NZ_CP072348.1, read on the forward strand.
GTGTAGTAAGCAAAAGGCTAAAGCTGTGTTGGATGAATGGGTAAAGCAAGCTATAGAATCCAAAATACAACCATTAATGAAAATGGCGTCAACTATTAGAGCATACAAGACATACATATTAGCATGGTATGACCATTATATAACAAACGGAACAATAGAAGGAATTAACAACAAAATAAAAGTTTTGAAAAGACAGATATATGGGTTCAGAAATGAAGAATACTTCAAATTAAGACTATATGCACTGCATGATAGGAGTCTACGCATTTAACGGAAGAGCCTATTTTATTGCTATAAGACGTTGGATTATACATTAATAATTTATTGTATAACGAAGAAATCTATTTATGTTATGGGAACCCCAATAGCATTTGTCATAACTACAAACAATAAAAATAGGAGATAATCACTATTATAAGCAATTATCCCCTACTCTATAAAAATTCATTTAATCACACAAGGTGATAAAATGGATTACTTCAACTTTGTGTAACTATACTTAGCACAAGCACCAAGTTCCTCCTCAATACGGATGAGCTGGTTGTACTTAGCCATACGGTCTGTACGAGACATAGAACCAGTCTTAATCTGACCAGAGTTTGTTGCAACAGCGATGTCAGCGATAGTTGTGTCCTCAGTCTCACCAGAACGGTGTGAAGTTACAGTTGTGTAACCATGACGATGAGCCATCTCGATAGCCTCGAGAGTCTCTGTCAAAGAACCAATCTGGTTAACCTTGATAAGGATAGAGTTAGCTGCACCCATCTTGATACCCTTCTCGAGGAACTTAACGTTAGTTACGAACAAGTCATCACCAACGAGCTGGCAACGATCACCGATAGCAGATGTCAACTTAACCCAGTTCTCCCAGTCGTTCTCATCGAGACCATCCTCGATAGAGTCGATAGGATACTTTGTGATAAGGTGCTCGAGGTAAGCAATCTGCTCATCAGCGCTAAGCTTCTTACCATTAGGATCCTTTGGCATACCATTCTTCAACTGACGATAGTCATAGAACCACTTACCATCCTCGCATACAGCGAACTCAGAAGCAGCACAGTCCATAGCAATCTTAACATCCTTGCCTGGCTCATAACCAGCGTCCTTGATAGCCTGAATGATTGAATCGAGTGCATCCTCGATACCATCGAACTTAGGAGCGAAACCACCCTCATCACCTACTGCAGTAGAGAGACCGCGCTTCTTCAAAAGCTTAGCAAGTGCGTGGAATACCTCAGCACCCATACGGATACCTTCCTTCTCAGAAGGAGCACCTACAGGGCGAATCATGAACTCCTGGAATGCGATAGGAGCATCAGAGTGAGCACCACCGTTGATGATATTCATCATAGGTACTGGCAATACATAAGTATTTGCACCACCGATATAACGATACAATGGAATGTTCAATGCCTTAGCAGCAGCCTGAGCTACAGCCAAAGAAACACCGAGAATAGCGTTAGCACCGAGCTTACTCTTAGTAGGAGTATCATCGAGTTCAAGCATCTTGTAGTCAATAGCACGCTGATTCAGCACGCAGTCACCCTTCAAAGCTGGAGCGATAAGGTTGTTTACATTCTCAACAGCCTTGAGAACACCCTTACCCAAGAAACGGTTCTTGTCGCCATCACGAAGCTCCAGAGCCTCGTTCTCACCAGTAGAAGCACCAGATGGAACGCTTGCACGACCCATTACACCATTCTCGAGAGTTACCTCTACTTCAACTGTAGGATTGCCACGTGAGTCCATAATCTCGCGAGCATGTACTTTTTCAATCTTCATAACTTATATGTTTATTAAAAATCAGTTATATTTTTAACTTTCTTTTTCTCCTTGCAAAGTTAATAAAAAAAGTCGTAAACCTCTCCTAACAATACGTTATATTTATGTTTTTGACAAAATTAACGTTTATCCCATTATGATAACTGTAACTCCACGTGCTGCTTGTGCTCCCATGACAAGTGCTTGTTCAATATCGGCTGTTTTGCTTGGACCGGATATAAAACAGCCGTAACCATAGTCTGTCATGTTAATCTTTTTATATGCTTCATGCATATTATTGACGATATTGTTACGTTGAACGAGGATAACAAGGTTTTCTGATATGAAACAAACAACTCTTTCTTTCATTGTTTGTGGCACCCATACACATCCGTTCTCTGCTACAGCAATTTCTCCCTGAATGATTCCAACATCTGTTCCATTGAGGTCTTGTGCCTTTAAAACAGTGTCAGGATTAAGGTCTGCCTTTATTCCTTTTACACTTGAAGCCAATATCTTAGCATCAGGATAAGCCTTTTGTATCAGTGCATTGATATCATCTTCTGCCTTAGCCTCAATGACTTCACAGCCTACAATATGACTCATCTCGATAAATCGCTGTACTACATCTTGATATTTAATACCCTCAATAGGCTTCTCGGGCATATCAAACTGTTCTTTTGTATTACGTCGTAATTTGCTAAATAAATCTTCTTTATTCATGCTTCAATTCCTCCATTGCGTGCTTAAATATGACATGGAAAGGCTTTTTCGCAAACTTTGGCATTGTATGACCAATGCTCCATGGATTAAGCTTTATATCCATTAGCGATTCTGGTATGTGATTGGCTACTGATGAATTACGAAGTAAAGCATCATAAATATGATAGTTTTCGTAAACAACTTTCATTCCTTCTGCCATCACTTTCTTCTCTTTGTTCTCTGTTCCATACGTTTCAAGGCTCTGACGCCAGCGATAAATCTGACTACCAGGAGTTACCTTTGCAGGGCAAACACAATCACAACTCAAACATAATGAGCATGCAGAAACATTACCACTGTGCTGTTTTGAATTCTTTAGCATACCAAGATTAACTCCAATAGGACCTGGAATAAAGTAACTATATGAATAACCTCCTGAACGACGATAGACAGGGCAAGTATTCATACATGCACCACATCGAATACACTTCAGTGTCATCCAATGTTCTTTATTAGCAATCATGTCACTACGACCATTGTCTACTAATATTACATGCATCTCACCTCCTGGTCGTGCCTTACGGAATTGAGAGGTAAAGGCAGTTGATGGTTGCCCTGTTCCACTACGTGCTAATAAGCGTTGGAACACTGCCAACGAATCATAATCAGGAATAACTTTCTCAATACCCATGGCAACAATATGTAATTTAGGTACTGAAGTTGACATGTCAGCATTACCTTCATTAGTGCAGACAACGCAATCTCCTGTCGCAGCAACACCAAAGTTACAACCTGTAAGTCCTGCATCAGCATCCATAAAATCACCACGCAAATCTTCACGTGCACAACGTGTAAGATAAGTTGGGTCATGATTTCCTTTCTCTTTAGAGATTCCTTTCTCTTCAAACATCTCTCCAATCTCATCACGAGTCAAGTGAATAGCAGGCATAACAATATGCGCTGGCTTCAAATGCATGAGTTGAAGAATTCGCTCACCAAGGTCGGATTCAACGACATTGATTCCTCTCTTTATCAGATAAGGATTCATTTCGCATTCCTCGGTCAGCATTGATTTAGATTTAACGAGTTTCTTTACTTTATGAGATTCAAGTATCCCATAAACCATTTCATTAAACTCTTGTGCATCTTTTGCAAAATGAACAATAACACCATTACGTTCCAAACTATTAGAGAATTGCTCTAAATAGTCAGCTAAATGGGTTGCTGTATGCTCTTTTATTCGACTTGCATGTTCACGTAAATCCTCCCATTCTGGTAGCTCTGCCGCTGCAGCATCTCTTTTCTGACGTAATGACCAAAATGTACGGTCATGTCGCTCAACCTTCTTAGGGTCTTTCAGAAACTCTTTTGCTTTTTTAGAATGATATGTTGACATAACTCTTTTGTCTTTTATAACCTTTATATAAATATCATAAACCTGCAGCTAAGATCTCAGCTACATGCATGAACTTGATAGGATAGTGGTTCTTTCCTGCTACACCCTGCATGTGCATTAAGCATGAACTATCCGAACCAGTAATAAACTCAGCTCCCGTATCCATATGACGTTTCACTTTATCGTTACCCATGGCAGTGCTGATATAAGGTTCTTCAACAGCAAACATACCACCAAAACCGCAACATTCATCCTTGCGATCAGGTTCTTTAACTGTGATACCTTCCTTGAGTTTCAATAATTCAACTATCTTATTTACAGGTTTCTCTTGCAATTCAGAAGGTGTACTAAGCGTTAATTCACGTACACCATGACAAGAGTTATGAACAGACACGACATGAGGAAAACTTCCAGGAAGTTCCTTTACCTTCAGAACATCATGTAAGAATTCTACCAACTCCATTGTTTTCTTAGGTGTCTGACACTCATGATCGAGTATTTGTGGGTAATTAACCCGCACAAAAGCAGCACAAGATACACTCGGTGTTACGATATAATCGAAGTCTTTAAACTTATCCTCAAAACGTCCAGCAAGGTGATTTGACATACGCTGAAAGCCACCATTTGCCATTGGTTGACCACAACAAGTCTGATGTTCGGGATAGACTACATCTATTTTTAGCTTTTTCAAAAGCTTATAAGTTGCTACGCCTACTTGTGGATAAAGTGCATCGACGTAGCATGGAATAAAGAGACCAACTCTCATAATTTTATCTTTTCTTGTTCGTTTCTATGCTACAAATTTAGATAAAATTACTTAGATAGCATAGGAAAATCGCAAAAAAGACAGGGAATAAAATAAGTTTAATCCTTAACAAAGAATATTTTTCTTACCTTTGCAAAGGTAAAATGGCTTAAAACTAAGAAGAAATTGTATGATAGTTTGCATTGCAGAGAAACCCAGTGTTGCTAAAGATATAGCTCGAATCCTTGGTGCCAACAAGGCTTGTAACGGCTATATGGAGGGCAATAATTACCAGGTAACATGGACCTTCGGCCACCTTTGTGAGTTGAAGGAACCTAATGATTATTTTACGAACTGGAAATATTGGAGTCTTGCTGCATTGCCAATGATACCTCCACGCTTTGGTATTAAGCTCATTGAGGATGAAGGTATCAAGAAGCAGTTTGCTGTTATTGAGCAGCTTTACCAGTCGGCAGAGATGATTATCAACTGTGGTGACGCTGGTCAGGAAGGTGAACTAATTCAGCGTTGGGTAATGCAAAAAGCAGGTGTAAAGTGTCCTGTGAAGCGTCTTTGGATATCTTCGATGACGGATGAAGCTATTCGCGAGGGGTTTGCCAACTTAAAGGAACAAGAGCAGTATCAGCCACTTTACCTCGCAGGATTGTCTCGCGCGATAGGTGACTGGCTATTAGGAATGAATGCTACACGCCTTTATACATTAAAGTATGGTAACAATAGTTATGGCAGAGGTCAGGTTCTGTCAATTGGTCGAGTACAGACACCAACCTTGGCACTCATCGTACAGCGACAGAAAGAGATAGATAACTTTAAGCCAGAGCCTTATTGGGTATTAGCTACAGTGTATCGTGATACGCAGTTTACGGCAACAAAGGGTAAATTCACCTCTAAAGAAGAAGGAGAAAAAGCCTTCTCTACGATTGAAGGAAAGCCTTTTACGATTACAAGTGTGGCAAAAAAGAAAGGGGCAGAACAGCCTAAGCAGCTTTATGATCTCACCTCTCTGCAGGTAGATTGTAACCGTAAGTTTGGATTCTCTGCTGAGATGACACTCAATACGATTCAAACTCTCTACGAACGTAAGCTTACAACTTATCCGCGTGTTGACACACAGTTCCTCTCTGATGATATTTATCCGAAGTGTCCACAGATAATGAACGGACTCTTTCAGACTACCTTTGCGGGTAAAAAGCCTTATGCCGATATTGTAAAGACGTTGGGTGGCAAGCCATTGCCTAAGACAAAACGCGTCTTTGATTCCTCAAAGGTGACAGATCACCATGCCATTATTCCGACTGGTGTACTACCACAAGGACTGACAGATGCTGAGCAAAAGGTGTATGACCTCATTGCTCGTCGTTTTATCGCTGCTTTCTATCCTGATTGTAAATTCTCTACGACAACAGTATTGGGCAAGGTAGACGAGATAGAGTTTAAGGTTTCTGGCAAAGAAATATTGGATTTGGGTTGGAGAGTTTGCACTGATACCCCTGCAGGCTCCTCCTCTACCCCATCAGATGACAGCCAAGAAGGAACCGCAACAGCCTCCCCTCTACTTCCTACCTTTAAGAAAGGGGAATCAGGACCACACACCCCTACCCTTACTGAAAAGCAAACAACCCCTCCAAAACATTACACTGAGGCCTCTTTGCTTCGTGCAATGGAAACAGCTGGTAAGTTTGTTGAAGACGAAACCCTGCGTGCTGCTATGAAGGAGAATGGTATCGGGCGCCCTTCATCACGTGCAGGAATTATTGAAACGCTCTTTAAACGCCATTATATTCGTCGTAAAAGAAAGAACATAGAAGCTACTGATACAGGTATTGCACTGATTGATACGATTCACGAGAAACTTCTTACATCAGCCGAATTGACGGGTATCTGGGAAAAGAAACTTCGTGATATTGAAGCAAAGAAGTATGATGCTTCTCAATTTATTAATGAGTTAAAAGAGCAGCTTACTAACATAGTCAACGACGTGTTAGCTGACAATTCTTCACGAAAAATTGGTGAAGTAGAAGGTAATAAAGAAAAGTAAAAATGATAATCTTTCATTTTTCTGCAATCAACGGTATCTAAATAAAATAGAATAAGTAAAGAGCTGGCAGACTTGTAATCATACCTTCAATTAGACTTACCCACCATTTGTCTTCAAATATGACTGCAAATGAGGCAGATGAAAGTATGATAGATGGTACGTATATTACCAAGTTTAGATATGAAAAATAGCTTTGCGTTATGGCAGTTATGAAAAGAATCAAAATGGATATACATAAGAAAATGGCAATCCATACCGTATAAATTAATAATCTCTGTTTCATTTTTCTTTTATCTATGTTATTTACATCCTCTTTACATACCAATCATTGCCAATATATTCATATTCTTGCTTATGCAAATCGAAAAGGTATAATTTGTCATGATAGTCTTTATTTATTTTTATATAGTCAATGCCATTAGAAATAACTCTTATTATCTTCCCATGATCTATGCGACAATACGATAAATTTAATTTCTTGTAAGCCTTGAAAAACTTAATTATCTTGTTATCCTGTAAGGGATAGTTCTTTGGCTTTTTAGTTATTCTTAGATGATTATCTACAAACACAAGACCACTCCCCTTTTCCCTAAATAGTTCAAAAACAGTCACGTCAATATCTCTATTATAGATTAAGACACCATCTAATTGATTAAAATCATAGTTTATTATTTGACTACTATAGTTTACTTCGGAAGAACAACCACCGAAGATAAATAGAGTAATCAATAAAACAAATATCTTTATCTTCAAATTCATGCAGCTATTTTCTGCAAAGATATAAAAGATATTCTCTAAATCGAAATTTGAACTTTACTTTTTTTATTCCATTTTGATTGATACGATACAAAACTACTATTTTGTAAAGATAATTCTAAACACGCAAAATAAAAGATGCCCAATAAGGGTTCTATTAAGGCTTAATTGACCGCTAACTAAGGCTTAATTGAAGCCTTAAAGGGCGTTAGTTAGAAGCTAATTAAGCACCTTTTGTATTCGGACTTTGTAATCTATTGATTAACTGATAGTTGCAAGTGTCATTTTTAGTGGTCGTTTTTTGACTCTAAAAGTACTTTTTACAGAAATATTTGTAAACATATTTCAAGCGCCTAAATTGTCTGGTTTTTGTAAAAAAGTGAGGGTTATTATCTAATGAACAAGCTGAGTTGAAATGAAGTTTAGTACTTCTTTCTATAAGAAGAAGGGGTGAGAGAAGCTCATAAATAGATACTTCTCTCACCCCATAGACTTTTATCTATATAGAACAGGAGGACTAAAACTTAGTAAGCGTGGTCGTCCTCAGCAATTTCCTTACGGTCAATAGCCTTCTTGTCGATTGCACGCCAAGCATAAACAATGTATGCCAAAACGAATGGAACAAGGAAGCTAACATAGAACATAGCCTTCAATGTGAACTCGCTTGAAGAGCTATTCTGAAGTGTCAATGAACTCTGTGGATCGGCTGTTGATGGATAGTAAGCTGTGTTGTTCCATCCTGCAATGAGGAAGAGGACCAAAACAACCAATACCACACCAATACCTGCAGGCCAAATACCACGTACATACTCTGGCTTAAGAACAGTCTTAACGATTCCGAAAAGCAAGAGAACAACACCTACAAGCAGAATGATAGCTAATGGCCACATTGCTAATAAGTTGTTCAAATACTTCATTGGCTCCATAACGATTACACCAGCTTCATTTACTGCATAGCCCTCGCCTACCAATGTTACAATCAGGAAAGGCAAGAAGAACAGTAAGAAAAGAACAGTATTTACGAGCAGCTGCTTGCGAACACGTCCACGGATAATATCATCGTTCACATTATTATTAATATAGAGTGTGCCGAGGATACGTGCAAGGAATACTACTGAAATACCAAAGATAACTACCCAAGGATTGAGCAGTACGTCGAGTCCACGTGAACCATTTGCCCAATGAGAGATAACAGGCTGCATGAAGTCAGTAATGTTACCTTTCTCTACGATGAAGTTAGAACCTGTAAAGAAGGTTGCAACAGCTCCACCTAAGAGCAATGGACCAAGAATACCATTAATAATCAATCCTGTCTGGAAGGTACGAACACCAAAGAGGTTACCTGCCTTGTTCTGGAATTCATAGCTAATAGCCTGAATGATAAATGTGAAGAGAATCAATACCCACACCCAGTAAGCACCACCAAAGCTGGTACTGTAGAACAATGGGAATGAAGCAAAGAATGCTCCACCAAATGTTACAAGTGTAGTAAAGGTGAACTCCCACTTACGACCTGTTGAATTAATGAGCATGCGGCGCTCTTCTTCAGTCTTACCCAACTGGAAAATCATTGAGTTTGCACCCTGCACGAACAGCAGGAAGACAAGTAGTCCACCTAAAAGTGAGATGATGAACCACCAGTAGTGTTGCAGAAAATCGTATGTCATAGTTCTGGTCCTTTCTTAATTTGCTTACACATAATACTAACTTCAACTGTCAACATTGCAGTAAAGAGAACAAGGAAGAGGAAGAAGGTGAATGCGATACCTCCACTTGAGAGGTCGCTCACTGCTGCCCATGTTGGAAGCATATCCTGGATTGTCCATGGCTGGCGGCCAAATTCGGCAACAAGCCATCCACACTCACTTGCAATAAAAGCTAATGGGATGAGTGCAATACCTACTCTCTGTAACCAGCGTGGACGAGTTATATCTTTCTTATAAACAATAAATAATATCACTGCAAAGATAAGGATGAAGAAACAGCCAAGGCCTACCATAATGCGGAATGACCAGAAATTAACAGGAATGAATGGTACAACCTGCTTAGCATCCTTAATATATCCATAGCCAAAGTACTTCATATCCTTTTCAAGAACTTTGAGATTAGACTCTTTGTTCTTTCCTGCACGATAGTCTTTAAGTGCTTGGATGGCATTACGGCCGCGTTCCTGCTTCTCCTTCAGCGATGGTTCCATTGTGCCGTCAGCCTTCTTATAACCACGGATGATATCCTTTACACCTGGGACATAACCATGTGCATCCTTTGTTGCAAGGATAGAAAGCATGTTAGGTACAGCTATTCGCATAGGAGGTTCAGACTGGTTCATGTAATCAGGCTGCTCAAATGGGTTCACCCAAGCAACTGCTGTCAAACTCTGATCAGTACCTCCTTCATAGAGAGCTTCCATGGCTGCAAGCTTCATTGGCTGTGATTGCGCTACCATATAAGCAGAGTTGTGACCTGTAGAACCTGCTAAAAGAGAAGCTACAAGACCAACAGCAGCACCTACCTTAATACTCTCCTTTGCAAGCTCTATGTGACGCTTACGAAGCAGATACCAGCAACTTACACCAACTGTGAATGCTGCACCCAATATCCAAGAAGAAGTAATGGTATGTGTGAACTTGTCAATTGCAAATGGACTCAGTGCAACATCGAGGAATGAGGTCATCTCATTACGCATCGTATCAGGATTGAATGTACAACCGATAGGATACTGCATCCACGCATTAGCCACGAGAATCCACCATGCTGAGAGCGTTGCTCCCAATCCAGTAAGCCATGTTGATGCAAGGTGGAAGCCCGCTGAAACCTTGTTCCAACCGAAGAACATCACTGCAACAAATGTTGACTCCATAAAGAAAGCCAAGATTCCTTCGATGGCAAGTGGTGCACCAAAGATGTCACCAACGAACCAAGAATAATTGCTCCAGTTTGTTCCAAACTCGAACTCAAGGATGATACCAGTAGCAACACCCATGGCAAAGTTAATACCAAATAATCGCTGCCAGAAGCGAGTTGCAGTACGCCAAAACTCCTTTCGGGTGCGATAATAACAAGTCTCCATGATTCCCATTACGACAGCTAAGCCCAGTGTCAAGGGAACGAAAAGCCAGTGATAGATGGCTGTCAGTGCAAACTGTGCACGTGACCAGTCAACAGTTCCTGGATCAATGGCTAAAAGTAGGTTTTCCATTGTTTGTTGTTATTTATTAAAATGTTATGAATTGAATATATTGCTAACGGTAATAAATGATGATAATAATTGAAGTTCGTTATCTTTTCATCAGCTGTTGCTCAATGAATTCGCCCTCTTTTCCTTTTTCCGCATTCGCTTTTAGAAAGTTTGGAAAGAAGAAAATCTTTAACACAAGGAACATAATAGCCAACTTAACTATTATCACTGTCCAAAGTGTTTTACCCAATGTCATGTGCCGAAACCCGTCATAATAGAGGTCAAACGCACGATAAAAGAAATTGTTTTTGTTCACTGTATGAAATGTTTTCGTACTTGTATTTTATACAAACCTATCTTGCAAAGTTAAACATTTATTTCCAAAGTTGTTCTATATTTCCCTAAAAATAGGCATATTTTTGTATTTTAATGATTATCAGCCTACCTTTCCTTGTTAATCAATATAAAAAAGCTACTTTTGCAAAAGATATTTTTAGAGGCATTTAACAATGAAAAAGTTATTCACCATAGCAATGTTATTGGGTGTCACCTTGGGCATTCATGCACAGGAAGTGTACTCTCTGCAGAAGTGTCGTGAGCTGGCTTTACAAAACAATCGTCAGTTAAAGGTTTCGCGTATGACAGTAGATGTGGCAGAAAACACACGTAAGGCAGCTAAGACTAAATACCTGCCACGTATTGATGCACTCGCTGGTTATCAACACTTTTCACGAGAGATTTCACTTCTCAGTGACGACCAGAAGAATGCATTTAGCAATCTTGGAACAAATACCTTTGGGCAGTTAGGTGGTCAGATCGGACAGAACTTGACCTCTTTAGCACAACAAGGTATCCTCAGTCCACAGATGGCTCAGCAACTTGGTCAGCTCTTTAGCAATGTTGCGACACCACTCACTCAGGTAGGAAACAATATTGGACAAAGTATCAATGACGCATTTCGTTCAAACACAAAGAACGTCTATGCCGGTGGTATTGTTGTCAATCAACCTATTTATATGGGAGGTGCTATCAAGGCAGCTAACGATATGGCAGCTATTGGTGAGCAGGTTGCACAAAACAATATCAGCCTTAAACGACAGTTAGTCCTCTATGGAGTTGATAATGCGTATTGGCTTGCTATCTCCTTAAAGAAGAAAGAAGCGTTAGCAACTCGCTATCGTGATTTAGCTCAAAAGCTCAATGAGGATGTTAAGAAGATGATACGCGAGGGTGTAGCTACTCGAGCTGATGGATTGAAGGTTGAGGTAGCTGTTAATACAGCTGACATGCAAATTGCTCGTATTCAAAGTGGTGTATCATTGGCTAAGATGGCATTGTGCGAACTTTGTGGTCTTGATTTGAATGGTAATATACCTCTGTCTGATGAAGGTAATGCCGACCTCCCTCCTACTCCATCAACGCAGTTTGACAACTATACTGTCTCTTCTTCAGATACAACAGGGCTTAACGAAACTCGTCCAGAGCTACGCCTCTTACAGAATGCTGTTGATATGAGCATACAGAACACCAAACTTATTCGTTCGCTTAATATGCCTCATGTACTTCTTACAGCTGGTTATTCCGTGTCTAATCCGAATCTCTTTAATGGTTTTCAGAAGCGTTTTACAGATTTATGGAACATAGGAATAACAGTCCAAGTACCAGTATGGACTTGGGGAGAAAACAAATATAAGGTACGTGCAAGCAAGACCGCTACGACTATAGCACAGTTAGAAAAGGAAGATATACGTAAGAAAATAGACTTAGAGATAGAGCAAAATAGACTCCGTCTTAAGGATGCTAACAAGCAACTTGCTACATCTCATAAGAATATGGCTGCAGCAGAAGAGAATCTACGTTGTGCAAATGTAGGCTTTAAGGAGGGCGTTATGACGGTTACAGAAGTCATGGCTGCTCAGACTGCTTGGCAGACTTCACGCATGGCAATCATTGATGCTGAAATTAGTGTCAAGTTAGCACAGACTGGATTACAAAAGGCTCTTGGCGGTTTATAATACAAGTTTGAACTTTGATACTTGCGTTTCATGGAGTATTAGAAAGTCACCAACTCATATCTTAAAGGTTCATATTGCAAGAATAAAATACTTAACATATAAAAATCAAACCTCAAAAATATGTCAGCAAAATCACAACATAACAACATTCTATTAGCCGTGTTGGGCTTTGTTTCGGTTGTAGTTATTGTAGCCGTTATTGGTTATTTCACCATTGACCGCACAGAAGAGACCATACAAGGAGAAGTAGAAGTAAGTGAATACCGTGTTGCTTGTAAGTACCCTGGTCGTATCACAGATATTAAGGTGAAGGAAGGTGACTTTGTTCATAAGGGAGATGTCCTTGCAACATTAGCTATCCCTGAAGCAAGTACACAAGAGAAAGTGGCTGAAGCTGCGGCTGGTGCAACAGATGCTTTGAGTGCTTTAGCAGAAGGTCCTACACGTCGTGAGACTGTTGAAAGTGCTTATCAAATTTATCAGCAGGCTATTGCAGCAAATGATATTGCCGAAAAGACTTATGGCCGTATGCAGCGACTCTATGATGAAGGAGTGATGAGTGCACAGAAACGTGATGAGGCTATGGCAGCATACGAAGCAACAAAGGCTGGTGTACAAGTTGCTAAATCACAGTGGGAACTTGCTAAGAATGGTGCCCAGCGTGAGACAAAAGAGGCTGCAAGAAAGCAAGCTCAGGCTGCTCGTTCTGCAGTTGATGTTGTTCGTTCAGTCTTGAAAGAAACCGTACAGCATGCAACAGCAGACGGAGAGGTTGAAACAATCTATCCAAAGGTTGGCGAACTTGTCGGCTTAGGTAGTCCGATTATGAGTATCTCAATGGTTGATGATATATGGGGAACCTTTAATGTTCGAGAGGATCAACTCAAGGATATGAAGGTTGGAACAGTATTGAAAGCGTATGCTCCTGCTCTTGATAAGGACATCGAATTGCGTGTAACTTCCTTAAAGGATAAAGGTTCTTACGCAGTATGGAAGGCCACTAAGACCAATGGACAGTATGATTTAAAGACATTCCAAGTTAAGGCAAAACCAACAAAGAAGGTTGAAGGTTTAAAGCCTGGTATGTCGTTGATACTAAAGAAGTAGGACCTCCCCCAGCCCCTCCAAAGGAGGGGAGTTGCCTAACGGGATGTTAGTTCTCTAATAATGGCAAAAGCAAAACTCTTTTAGCACCTTCCATAGATGTGCTGATGGTAAACACATGTGGTGCTGATGGCTAACACCAATGGTGCTAAGGCTTAACACTAAAGACAGAGGGGCTTGCTTTACTAATAAGCTATTAAAAATTCATTATTTAAAGACCATCTAACAAAGACATTTAAAGGCAGTTTTCCTCACATAATATCCTTTTATAGAGGGAGTTGAGGAGACTTTTAATCATAATGAAGAAGTTACTCTTATACATAAGAAGGATTGTTAATCTCTCTGCTCGTGAAGTTGGATTGATGATACATAACCCCATCTACATCTGTTGTATGGTGGTTTTCCCTCTTGTTATCATCTTTTTCTTTACATCTCTGATGAGTACTGGGCAGCCAGAGAAACTCCCTTGTGGTGTTGTCGACAACGATAACACTTCTGTTACACGTGCTATGATTCGTCAGTTGGATGGTTTTCAAAGTACTCGTGTCGCAGGGCATTACAACAATGTATCTGAAGCACGTAAAGCCATACAGCGCAATGAGATATATGGTTTCCTCTATATCCCAGAAGGAACAACAGCTAAGCTTGTTTCTCAGCGGCAGCCAGAGGTATCTTTCTATTATAGTAATGTGACACTTGTTGCAGGCGGTATGCTTTTCAAAGACCTCAAGACCGTTACAACACTTAGTTCCGCAGCTGTTGGTGCTGCCAAATTACAGATGCTTGGCAAGACTCCTGATGAGATTAAAACAATCATTCAGCCAATAGGTCTCGACGTACACATGGTTGGTAATCCTTGGATGAACTATAATGTTTATTTAAGTAGTATTATGATTCCTGGTATTCTGGTGCTATTCATGTTTCTCATTACAGCCTACTCTATTGGAACAGAGTTAAAGTTCGGACGAGCAAAAGAATGGATGTCTATGGCGGGCAATAATATTCTTGTTGCTCTTACGGGTAAGCTATTACCACAGACCCTCATATTCTTGACTATCTTCTTGGGATATGAATGGTACGTCTATGGTTATCTGAACTTTCCACATCCGGGTGGTCTACACATGATAGTTTTCCTTACTATTCTTACCGTATTGTCATCTCAAAGTTTCGGTGTCTTTGTCTTTGGGTTAATGCCTTCTTTGCGAATGTCAATGAGTGTATGCTCGCTATGGGCAGTGGTAGGGTTTTCAGCTTGCGGTGCAACCTTTCCTCTCTTTGCAATGGATGGTATGATTGAAGCTTTGGCACAGATTATTCCGCTGCGTCATTATTATATGATTTATCAGATATGTATCTTCAATGGTTATCCATTGATTGATGCATGGGTAAATGTCGTTGCGCTGATAGCCTTTGCCTCACTTCCTATTCTTGTGTTTAGGAATATTAAACGGGCGATGGTTGAGTATGTGTATATACCATAAGGGATCTCTCCACTCCTTCCAACCAATGGTATTAGGTTTTACCTATTAAAATGAACTCTCGTAAAAGAGGACTCAATAAACTGTCAATTATGTCAGAAACAAAGAATACAACGAAGCCTACTAACAAAAAGAAAGCAAACTCAGGACCACTGAGTTTTCTGTCTTCGCTTTGCTATATATGGTGGTTAGAAACAAAAAGTACTGTTAAAGACGAAGGTGTGTTGATTTTCTTCCTCCTTGTTCCTTTGGCTTACCCACTGCTCTACTCATGGATATATAATAATGAAGTGGTGCGTGAGGTTCCTGTAGCTATTGTTGATTTATCTCACTCTGTCTCTTCTCGTGAGTTTATTCAAAACTTTGATGCATCACCCGACGTACGTGCTGCCTACTATTGCAATAATCTAAAGGAAGCAGAAGCATTGGTCGGAAAGCAGGCTGTCCATGGTGTACTTTATTTCCCAAGTGACTTTGATCGCACTTTACATCGTGGAGAAAAGGCACACGTGGGTGTTTATTGCGATATGAGTCTGATGCTTACTTATAAAGCTATTTATCAGACTGCACTGGCAGTATCAATGGACATGGGTACTGAATTAAAGAAAGGACATACCTTCTCATTTACAGAGCGAGATGAAGAGGTGAACACCGAGCCGATGATAGTAGATGCAGAACCCATCTTCAATACAACGGGAGGTTATGGCAACGCTATCCTGCCCGGTGTGTTGATTCTTATTATACAGCAGACATTGCTTCTTGGTATTGGTTTATCAGCAGGTACAGCACGTGAAAACAACCGTTTCCAAGACCTTGTCCCTATCGGTAAACACTACAATGGAATTATGAAGATAGTACTTGGCAAATCCTCTTGCTATTTCATGATTTATTGTGTTATGGCAGCATACGTAACAATGGTTGTACCCCATTTGTTTAACTTCACGATGCTTGCCCATCCTGCTGACCTCTTTTGGCTTCTTTTGCCATATCTGTTAGCGGTTATCTTCTTCGGTATGACTATCTCGTGTCTTGTGCGTTATCGTGAGAATGTAATGCTTTTAGTGGTGTTCACGTCTATTCCATTCCTCTTCCTTACGGGTGCTTCATGGCCACAGAGTAGTATTCCTGGTGGTTGGCAGGGTGTTAGTTGGCTTATTCCTTCTACCTTTGGTGTTCGTGGATACCTACGAATAGCCTCTATGGGTGCGACCATTGATGATGTATTGCCAGAAGTTCGTGCTTTATGGATACAAGCAGCTGTATATTTTGTTACAACCTGCTTTGTCTATAGATTCCAGATTATCAATGCTCGTAAACATGCTATCTCACACTATCAGATGATTCAAGATAGGATTAAGACTGCTCGTGAGAAGAAGTCTAAGGAATAATAAACATTCTAAGAAAAGGTTTTAGCATACAATGCTCTTTATTGATATAATAGAAAAGTAGAACCCTTTACAGCAGAAAGGACAACCCAATTTGTTAATATTTTTCATTAACCCTGTTCTTATCAAGGCTTAATAAGCTTTGAAAAGACGCCCTTTTGGCTTGCAAAAGGTGCCCTTTTGAAGTCTTACTAACGCCCTTTTGAAGGCCAATTAAGCACCTTTTATCATGCTTCCTCGTAATATCCTAATAACAAGATAGTTGCGAAGATAAACAAAACGACGTGTTTTTACCTAATTTCTATAAAGAGATTAAGGAGTAATGTAAAATAAATTCAAACACTGGCTATTCTAAAAAGTAAGTGTTTATAGTCCAATTTGAATTGAATAAGACAAATGGGAATATAAGTTTATACGTCTATTAGATATATCTACATTAGATTATAAACTTGTATTCCCATAACCAATATATCCTTTTATATCGCTCTTACAAGTGGAAGTATCCTCTCTTCTTTTCGTTAAATGCAATCTTTAAGTAAATCAGAGGAGAGAGACTTACTTTGATGTATCTCTATGTAACACACTTCCGCTTGCCTGATGCGTAGCAAGAACGAGCACTTCGGCAATCTGAACATGGGCAGGAGCGGAAGCAGCATAGAACACAACCTCAGCAATATCGGCACCAGTGAGTGGCTTAACACCTTCATATACTTTTTCTGCACGAGAATCATTGCCATGGAAACGTACGTTAGAGAAGTGGGTCTCTACCAATCCTGGTTTTACATTCGTTACACGTACAGAGGTATGTGCAAGGTCAATACGGAGTCCGTCGGTAATCGTCTTTACCGCTGCCTTTGTACCACAATAGACATTACCGCCTGCATAGGCTGCATCACCAGCCACAGAACCGATGTTAATAACATGTCCGCTGTCACGTTTTACCATTCTTGGAACAACAAGGCGTGTCATGGTTAAGAGTCCTTTGATATTGGTATCAATCATCGTTTCCCAATCTTCAAAGCTACCTTCGTATTCAGGTTCTAAGCCAAGAGCCAAACCAGCATTGTTAATTAAGACATCAATCTGCTGCCATTCGAGTGGTAGACTGTTGATAGCTGCAGTTGCCGCATTACGATTTCGTACGTCAAAAGCAAGTGCTAACACTCTCACTCCTTCTGCTTCGAGTTCTTTCTTTAGGTTAGCAAGGAGTTGTGCTCTACGGCCAGTAATGATAACATCATACCCTCCTTGTGCAAACTTACGTGCGCAGGCTTCGCCAATTCCACTGGTAGCACCAGTAATCAATACTATTTTTCTCATATTATGACTAAGTTATTATTGAAAGACAATATAGTTTAAGACGGATTTATAGAAAGGAGAACTTGCTCCCCTACTCGTTTCTTATCTAACAGTTAGTGTCTACAAAATACTACTATTATTTATTCGACACCGCCACACCTATTAATATCAACGCACTTCCGACATAGGCTATGGCTGTCATTGGCTCGTTGAGGAAGATAGCACTGGTTGCTACTGTGGTGATAGGGTTTAGGTATAGATAGTTCGATGATGTCATGGCACCAATCTTCGCAATGACTAATGTCCATAGAACAAAGCAAAGGAAAGACGCTACAAGACCAAGGAACAATAGGTTTAAGATTACTTTCGGTGTAAGAAGCATGGAAGTAGTTGCCGTCCATGGGTCAAAAAGAAAGGCTGGCAATACCGTTACAAGTCCGTAGAAGAAAATCTTACGTGTTATAAAAACAGCTGAATAACTGTTTGATATCTTCTTCATTAGTAAGGAATAGACAGCCCAACATAATGATGCCAATAACGTGAGGAGGTCGCCCCAAGGATTCAGATGTAGGACAAAACTACCATTGAAGATAACGATGGCAACACCCATTAAAGCTATTAGCGAACCGAGAATCAGTGACCAACTTGCTTTAATACTCTTCACAAAGGTAATACCAAGTAGTACTGTAAGCAGTGGTGCAGTACAAACAATGAAACTAACGTTATTGACATAGGTAAGTCCCACAGCATAGTTTTCAGCAAGGAAGAACACCGAACCTCCCGTTATACCTAATAAAACCATGATTAACTCATCACGCCATGTACGAGAAAAAAGCTGACGTGGCGAGATAAACCATATACAAATATAGGCAATAACAAAGCGTAGGAAAAAGATTTCCAACGGTGTCACCCCACTGTTATAAAGCACCTTCGTGTTTACAAAGGTAGTGCCCCATACGGCGACAATAGCAATGGCAAGAAGATGCCATAGTATGTTTTTATTCTTGATGTTCGGCATATTTCCTAAGAGGATTAGGTAAGGTTTTGCCCTTTGTGATAAGAATGATTACGGAAGTAATGATAAGTACACAACCAATAATAATAGATGTTGTGAGTGGTTCGCCCATGAGTGTGATACCAATAGTCATTGCAGTGAGTGGCTCAAAGGCTCCTAAGATAGCAACACTGGCAGAATCAATCAAGGTGAGTGAACGAACCAACGTAACATTACTGATAGTGGTTGGAATCAAACCCAATAGTATCAGTGAAAGGAAAGAGTCTGCATTCGTGATTCGTTGTACCCCTCCTGTCGTAAATGTTGCATAAAGGATTAGTAGCAACATTGCCATAAAGAAGATATAGAAATTAACCTTCAACGCTGGCAATTTACGAATACGCATGTTAGGGAAAAGTACCATATAGATAGCATACAGCAGTCCTGACGACATGGCAAGTGTAACACCCCACATCGACTTAATACCGTCTGTATGCCCTATTCCACCAAGAAAAGCTACACCAGCAATAGCAAGTAAAATGGCTAAGGATATGCGAATTGTAAGTTTTTCGTTAAAGAAAAGAATGAGAAGAACCTCCGTCCATACCGGATAAGAGAACAGCAGGGTAGTAGCTATACCACCAGGCATATATTCGTAACTACTGAAAAGGCATACAGCCGACACAGCATACAGAATCGAAAGGAACGTGATACGGAGTCCATCTCCCCATCGTATATGTAGATTTTGCTTACGCCATAAGAGGATCGCCATCATAAAAAGACAACCGAAGGCGAAACGATAGATTAAAACTGACGGCAATAACATTCCCGATTCCATTACAGGAATAGAGAAAAGCGGGATAGTACCGAACGTAATTGCAGAAAGGCTGGCATAACCATAACCCTTTATAGTGGAAGAATTATTCACGATTTAAATGTGTGTTGATTAACGCTAATATAAGTGCAAATTTACATATTTTTCTGCAATATATGTATTGAAAACTCCTATAAAAAGGTCAAGAATAGAGAATAATGACTATATCTGAGGTATGGCAACAATAAATAGCTTTCACTTTGGATAACTATTGCAAGGCATTTAGTACCCAACACCATTGGTGTTTACCATCAACACCATATGTGCGGGGCATCAACTCCTTGGCAAACATAGGCTTTTAATTAGGGAGGGAGCTATATAATATGACGTGCTAAACGTTAAATATAAGTTAAATATCAGGTAACTATTTCTTATTTAAGTAATAACATATACTTTTGTCAACAAATAAATAAATTAAGAAACAAGGGGTGCTTCACGGTTGTGTTGCTGAGATTATACCCATAGAACCTGACGCTGATAATGCAGCCGCAGGGATTGTCTCATTCTATACTTACACTTTCTTCGTCATTGATGAGACTGTTTTCTATCTCGTATCATCTTTTGAAAAACTGCAATAGACGTACCTCTACAAACCGATATGGTGCATGAGATATATTTGTGCATTGACAATTGCAGGCTCTGACTGTAGCGGTGGAGCTGGAATACAAGCAGACATAAAGACTATGTCAGCCTTAGGCGTCTATGCAGCAACTGCTATTACATCTATTACTGTGCAAAATACGAAAGGTGTACAGGCTGTTCATGGGGTGAGCCCTTTTATCGTTGCAGAGCAGATTAAGGCGGTTATGGAAGATATAAAACCTGATGCTGTAAAGGTTGGGATGGTAAATGACAGTGTTACTATACACGCCATAGCTGATACGCTGAAGTTTTATC